>JAEWVL010000193.1 GCA_023396665.1 Spirochaetota bacterium | reverse complement strand
CGGAAAAGGAATAGCATCGTTTTTTACCACTATGGGGGAAAATGATAATAAATTGAAATATGCACTTATGACAAATTACGGTGCAAAGTATGGTAACTATTATTACTCCTACGTGGGTATGAGAAAATTACTGGAAGAATTTTCAATAAGTGAAAACATCTCGTTGCTTCCCGAACAATATGTTTACCGGCTCTTTCCAAAGGCCTTTTTTGATCATATAGAAGAGATTTCCTCGCTATATCCGTCGGTTGATCGTTGTCTTATTATCAGCATTATCAAAGCGGAATCTGCTTTTCAACATAATGCCGTATCATGGGTTGAAGCGACAGGATTAATGCAGCTCATGCCTGCGACGGCCAGAGGCATTGCTGCGGAATTGAAAATTGCGGATTATGATTTAAAGGATCCTCGAACCTCTATATTATTCGGTACTCATTTCTTGAATTGGCTTTGGAAAAATTATGACGGTAGGTATAACTATATACTTGGTGCTTACAATGCCGGTCCTGGTAATGTTAACAGATGGCGAAGCTCAATATCGGCCGAAGATACTGATTTATTTAATGAAAGTATAACGTACGTTGAAACAAGAAATTATATATTCAGCAACATGAGAAATTTTAATTCATATCGTGCAATTTACGGTGAGTTATGACGAATGCCGCAATAAAAATAACTGCAATAATGACGTTAGTTGGTGTTATAGCCTGTAGTTCGGCCCCTTCTACGAGAAAAATCAATGAACGTCTGGATTTCTGTGAGCGTCAATATCTTTCGACATCATGGGTTGAACGTCAAAAAGCCGTCCTTGAAGTGTCAGCATATAATCATGAGCGTGCATACGATTTTTTGGTGAAAGCGTTAAATGACCAGAATCCCGCTGTTCGCATAGATGCTATGCGGGGAATACAAAATCATTTTCATGAGAAAATCTCACCAGATATTTACGTTAGTGCAGTTAAAAATGATTCATCAAATAAAGTACGTCTGGAGGCTTTGGACATCTTGATAGCCTACAAAAATCCAGATCATTTTCCGGTTTTTGTCAACGCATTTGGAAATGCAGATTGGTTGTTTCGAGAATCTGCAATAAGGGGGATTACTGCAATAGATGATGATGAAATAGAACAAAAATCTATTCCCTATATTGTTAAGGCTATTCGGGATCCCTCTCCAAATGTCAGGATCTCTGCGTTAACAACAGTCACGATTAAGAGTCCGCTTATATATGAAGAAATTCGACTTTTGTTTTATGAGAAGGACTATGATAAGAAAGTTACCATTTTAAGCGCCTCGTTGACTGCACTTAAGGGGTATGATCTGGATATACGTCTGAGGGAAAGGGTTAAAGGACTGATTATTCATGATAATGAAGAGATCAGGATATTAGCCTTGCGTGTTTTGAAATCAGAACCTGCCTACCTAAAGAAATAAAATTATTCAATAAGCATGAGTACAGCATAAGAAGATAACAGCAAAGAATATATTGACCAATATCACTGAACCGCAACAGTCATGATGATTTCGGTTCAGTGATATGCAGATATTAAAGTCGTAAGCGACTATTTATGATCACAGACAAAGGTATCAGTTTTCCTTTTCTTTTGAAATGTAAACCTGGTTTTCGTTGTCCTTGATGATTTTTTCGTATTGCTGACGAACTTCCTCTTTTTGCTTATCCTGTGCCAGCTTTATACATTTGTCATAATCGCGGGGATTCTTCTTGCAGTCTACAATGGTTTCTTCCGGTAGTTCTTCAGCCCGAACCAGAAGATAGGTGAGCATCCTGTCTCTTGAGAGCCGATACATACTGATTGCCTGTACAGGACGCACCCTGTCAAAATAATCGTTAGCTCTGATAATGGATTCAGTTGACTGATTAATATACTTCTCAGTCGTCTTATTTTCATCTTTTCCGCTGATAGAACCGGTAATACGAACCTTGATATCTTTCTCAAGTATCTCTTTTTGCCAGGTTTCAGTTTCTTCTTTGTATTTTTTTGCGATATTCTCGGCGGATTCTCTGATCTGTTTTTCATTTTCCTCAAACTTTTTCGCAGCCTGCTCAAAGTCCTTGGAAAAATAAAGGGAAGACGCTTCTGAATACGTTTTTACGAGTCTATCAAATTCCTCTTCACCTCCGCCATAATTCATTATGGGAGTATAAAGAAGACGGATATTTTTGAAATTTTCATAGCTGAGCCTGCGAATTACTTCTTTCGGCTCCTTATCGGGCACCTGGGCAAAAGCGGTAACAAGAACTCCCAGTATAAGTAACGACAGAAAACCTTTTTGCATCCCAATTCTCCTTTTCATTTTCTTTCGTATTCGATAAAACGTTGCAGGAACAAAGTACCTGTTCTTACGGTTTTATGAAGCTACAGGTAAATCTTTCTATCTCATATGACGATATAGTATAGAGAGATGTTCTTTTGTATCGAAAATATGTAGTATTTTTCAGCTATACCGTCAAGTATTAAATACAGACGAAACCTTTTTTGAATATTGCACAATACATTAATCGAGCCGGAGTAATTCAAAATGAAGCATATTACACATATTATTTGGGGCTTCTTCTTTATTTTTCTCATTACAGTGGCACTATCGTCACAAATTCCCAATGGGAGCAGTGAAACGGAAAAACGTGTGGCAATTACTTCTACAGCCCGATCTGTCACCGGCGTTCCATATCGATTTAACGGAAATACTCCCGATGGATTTGACCAAATCGGATTCATCGTTTATGTGTATTATAAAAACCAGGTTCGACTTCCGAATTCAATTGATCGAATGAATAGAATGGGAACCTCTGTAAGCCCCGGTGAGGCGAAGGCGGGTGATATCGTTTTTTTCTGTGCACCGGATGATCCGGCAAAAAAAATTATTCATGCCGGAATATATCTTGGAAAAAGCTCCTTTATCCATATGCCGCCCGATCAATCAATAGTTCGAATTGATTCAATTAATAAGGGAAATAAATGGGCAAAACAATTCGTTGAAGTGAGATCATACAGCAGGTATTACATCGGAATGGAGAAAACGGAAATGCCTGATCCTCAGGAACAGACGCCGGCTGCAGAGGAATCTGTTAATAGCGGTGGCTATGAGGATGCGGATTACCGCTAGATAATTGCTATCTTTTTGCCTTGACAATCGTTTAAAATTTGCGTTTGATTTCTTATTGGCGAGGTATTATAAGTTTTTCATCTGGTGCTTCTCGGGTTGCACTTGTGAAATATCTATTTGAGGATGAACAATGAAACGTATTCTTTTACTGATTTTTATGTTATGCAGTATTCACCTTTTTGCAGATACGGTGACCGAGGCTTTGATAGGTTATGGAAGAGCTGAGGACATCGATAAGGGGGGGATGAGTGCAAGTTTCACTTTCTATAAAGATTTCAACTACATGTTTGCTCTTGGCATTAATCCGGCGGTTTCCTGGTTTCAATGGGATCGTCCGGTACTCAATGACAACGGTGAAGTAATTGAAGAAACAAAAATTGTTGGAGACAGTGAGGTTACGGTAACAAAGAAAACGAAGGCAAATGCATTTCTTTTCCCGGTACTCGTGATTGCCAAAGTACAATATCCTGTGACTAAGTCCATTATTCCTTTTGTAAACGGTGGGCTTGGTTATTCAATAATGCCTCTAAGTTATGATGATGAAAATAATGAAGCACAGACTGATGTTTACCAGGGCTTTTCTTGGAAGATCGGTTCGGGTATAGCGTTTCGTGTACAGGATATTCCAGATTTTCGTTTTATCGCCGAGGTTTCATATCGCAATATTCCTGTTTCAGACAGTGATGATTTTGAATTGTCGATGAGCGGTTTTGCGTTTATGCTTGGAATTCAATACGGAAAAATCGCGGAAAAAGGTGGATCACCTTCACGTCTGGGGGGCTGGTAATTCAGTAAGAAGAAGTCATATAAGCCTGAACTCTCTCGTATTTTGTTTCTATCAATAGACGGTTGTACCCGCTACTGAGTGGGTTCGTTTTTTTAATTAATGGTAAATGATACCTCACATGTTATGGGTATCATTTTTTTTTGTAAGAAAAACTGTAACGGGGTGAAAAATTCCTGAATTTACTCGATAAACTGAAGAAGGTATGTTATAAAGTAATCTGAAATGAGAATTACCATAGAAGATTTCACGACAGCGGTAATTGTCGATTTTCCCACACCTTCTGCACCGCCGCTTGTGCGAAATCCTTCATATGTTGAAATAACTGATATCTCTATACCGAAGAAAACAGATTTAATTATTCCTGATAAAAAATCTATGTTTCGAGTGTATTGAAGAATATTGCCAATATATTTGTCCGGCATAACATCAAGCGCGGCATATGCAATGATGCCGCCGCCTGTGACTCCGATGATGTCGGCCATCACAGTTAGTGCAGGTGTCATGATCAGACAGGCAAGAAAACGCGGGACAGCAAGATATTGGATTGGGTTTGCTGATAGGGTTACAAGTGCATCAATTTGTTCGGTCACCTTCATGGTGCCAATCTGTGCCGCTATCGCCGAGCCGACACGGCCGGCAAGAAGAAGTGCGGTTAATACCGGTGCAAGCTCACGAAACATTGAAATGGCAAGGGCACTGCCAATATAAGTCGATGAGCCCGGCATTTGTGTTTCCATCGCTTTACCCAGCTGCAACGACATTACCATGCCCGTAAAAAAGATAGTAATCGAAGTAACCGGAAGTGATTTATAGCCGATTTCCAACAGGTTTGCTATGAGATTTTTCCCGTCAAAGGGTTTGCGGAAGGTCCAGGTAACCGTTTCGCAAAAGAAAATCGCATAACGACCGAAACTCTCAAAGAAAGCGATTATTTTATTGCCGATATTCATATGTGATCCGGAGTTGCTTCATCGTACGTATGTATGGTGTCTATGTTTGCAAACTTCGTATATTTATCCCAAAAAAGCAGTTCAATGTTGTCGATAGGACCGTTTCGCTGCTTTGCAACAATTATTTCGGCAATCCCCTTCTTTTCCGTGTCGGGCTTAACTTTTTCTTCACGGTATATGAACATGACAACATCGGCATCCTGCTCAATCGCTCCCGATTCACGCAAGTCTGAAAGTTGCGGTCTTTGGTCTGTGCGGGATTCAACCGCTCGGGATAGCTGTGAGAGTGCGATAATAGGGCAGTTCAATTCTCTCGCAAGCAGTTTCAATCCCCGGGAGATTTCGGATATCTGTTGCTGTCTGTCTGCACGCGAATTTGAGCTGATAAGCTGGAGATAATCTATCATGACCAATCCGAGTTGCTCTTTCTGTGCTATCCGTCTTGCTTTAGCCCTAATGTCGGATATGAGTAAACCCGGTGAGTCGTCAATATAGATTGGAGCTCCCGAAAAACGTCTGGCGGAGTTGTTAATCTTGTTATATTCTTCCGGAGAAAGATGACCGGTTCGAAGGCGTTGTGCCTCAACTTGCGAGTCGATACAGAGCATTCTCATCAGAAGTTGAGTCGCCGGCATTTCGAGTGAAAAAAATAACGAGGTTTTCTGTTGTTTTAATCCGACATTGTTCAAAATATTAAGCGCTAGCGCGGTTTTTCCCATTGCAGGTCTTGCTGCCAGAATTATCAGCTCCGATTCGTGAAAGCCGGTTAACAGAACATCAAGCCGGGTAAAACCGGAAGCAATTCCTGTAACCAGACGCTTGTGCTTCTGCAGAAGTGATATCTGTTTCATCGTCTCTTCGACGATCGACTCCATATTCTCCATTTCAGAAGTAATACGTCTCTCAGTGACTCTGAAGATATCACGCTCTATTTCATCAAGAACTTCACTTGTTTCGCGGGACATGTCCTGGCATTTTTCGGCAGACTGAGCTGAAATGGCAATAAGTGTTCGCCGTAAAGAAAGCTCTTTTATTCTTTTTGCATAGGCTTCGGCGTTGGCGGAAGTCGCAACCATGCGATAAAGTTCAGCAAGATAATTGTTTCCTCCGGCACGATCAAAGTTGCCGCTATCGACCAAGTGTTGCTTTAAAGTTAGCAGATCTATCGGTTTGCTTTTCTTGTCAAGATCCCGTATTGAGTTAAAGATGATTCTGTGTGATGGCAGATAAAAATCATCTTCATGCAATATATCAAGAACACGCAGCAGCGCATCACGGCTGAGCAGGGCGGCCGCAAGGCATGAGGCTTCAGCTTCACTATCCTGGGGCAGACCACCCTGTTCGACATTGACACGCTGCAACACGACGTTCTTATTCCCCTTCAACTACAACAGTAAGATCTGCTGTAACACCTTCGTCAAGCTTCATGTGAACTTTATGGGATCCAAGTTCCTTTATTGGCTCATCAAGAATGATTTTGCGACGGTCAATGACCAGGCCCTCTTTTTCGAGAGTGCGGGAAATATCGGAGGCGGTAACCGAACCAAAAAGTTTGTTTTCTTCGCCGGCTTTTTGCTTTATGGTGATCGTCATTGTTTTGACTTTCTCGGCAATTTTTTCGCTCTCTTTTTTTCTTTTTTCTTTTTTAACCTTGATCAAATGTTTCTGGTGATCAATGGCTGCCTTGCTGGATTCATTAAAGAGAATGACAAGGTTGTTCGGAAGAAGGTAGTTGCGAACGAATCCTCTTGTCAC
>JAEWVL010000162.1 GCA_023396665.1 Spirochaetota bacterium | reverse complement strand
GATTATAAGGGCTCATCAGCGAACCGTTCATCGCGGTAAAAAGCAGGGTCGGCTGCAGTGAAAGTGTTATTTTTTCAGAACGATAAAACCTGTATTTGAATGACATACTTGCAACAGCCAGGTATATCGGAGAAGCACTGACATCAAACTGCAGATTATCAGTTAAACCGAAACTGAATCCGATCAACGCGAATTCATAGCCATCAACAACAATCTCACCTTGACCGAGAGTCTCTGCCCGCGGTGTTAAAAGGTTTCTGTTATCAAAGACATCCCCTTTGCCGGTTGTACTCTCCTGTGAACTTTCATTGCCAAGTGCTATCAACCCAGTACATATAAATAACATAAAAACTGACACTATTGATTTCATAAACATAAAATCTACCTTGCTGTTGTATCAATATTCGTGACCGGTCATTACTTATTAATTTGAATAGTGTTAACAATGTCTTGTAATAATTTTATAACCGGCATACTGAACTCACAACATACAAAGAGCTCGGAGCACTGCCTTAATCTTCAGTTATATATCGTCGGCATCAATTTGAATTTCATAATGCCTGAAATTCAAAAAATCTCTGAAGCCTAATTTTCGGGCAAGACCTAAAGAAGCGGTATTAGTGCTTTCAACATGATATCTCGGGATACAGCTGTGTTCCAGAATATAGTTATTTGCAATTGATACAATTGCAGATGCTAATCCCTGTTTTCTGAACTCCGGAATTGTGGCAACAGCGCCTATTTCCCAGATATTGTTATAAATCTGAAAAACAATACACCCGGTTACCGGGATATTGTTTTTCATTATGACGATTACCTTGGCGCCATTTTCAATTGAGTCATTAATATCCGACACAGAGTATGAGATATTGCTGAATAATGACTCATATTTGAAATCAATTTTCTCAGGAAATAGTGCATCACAGTTTTCTATTGGAATTTTTTCGTCTTTAGTGAACGAGTAAAATTGCTTTACCTGATGAAACGGATGGTTAGATTTATGCAGATCAATTTCACTTTTAAATACATGTTTCCCGGATGACAAGGCACCTAAATATTGATTGATGCCGTCATCATAAGTCCCGGAAACGATATTAATCGAAATTGAATCAGAATACAGTTGGCTGTCATGATGCGTCAAAGTATGCGGGAAATTCATTCCAACGAGCAAAGCACTTTCGCTTTCGATTTTATAATACCTGGCTTTATCTTTCAATGAACAGGCATGCTTGATCAGCGGCAAGTGCCTCATGGGATCATAATTCAAAAGACCGATTGCATCTGAATATGATATAGAGTCCATTCGCCTTTCCTTGCATACACTCACGTTACTCTCAGTCTTATAATCCGGTGAGTTTCTCTGCTATGGTTTTAATCATGCCGATAAACTCTTTTCTCTGACTCCTGTTCGCAAGAGCATTCAGCACATTTTCCCAAATTGCGGCTTCTCTGTTTGAATAATCATCGAGCATTGCTTTACCGCTGCCGCTCAACTCGATCAGATAGGTCCGTTTATCATTTTTACAGATCGTTCTTTTCACTATATCTTTTTTTTCGAGACGGTCAATTGCATTGGTCAGGGTCGCGTTCGGAACATTCAGATAGGAAGCGATATCCTTGATGGTGACAGAACCCAGCGAAAAAATATACATGAGTATTCGTGTTTCAATCGGTGTTATGTTATCCGCACCATGGGGAACGACCTCGAGCTTGCGGCTGAAAAGAAGTTTATGCCACGCATCGATGAGTTCCCGGATATCACTTCCGGCCGAAGGCTTATTCATCTTTTCTAGAAGCTCCGCTTAAACGAAAGATAAGGTTCCGCAGAAATAGAAAAGCAAAGCCTGCGAGAACAATAATGAGGCATACATAAGTCAGAGTTATTTTCATCGAAGTAAGCATATTTGTCAATATGAATAAGAAGTCATGACGTTCCGGATATGACAGCAGCACTGTACAGGCAAATATGACTTCGCTCAGCTGAACAATGGCGTAAAAAATCGGTATAAAACAGAGCGTACGTAGTACTTTGATTCTTTCATCGAAGAGTTTAGTATAAAGCCAGGTTATGCATAATGAAAAAAACAATGCAAACAGGAAGATCAAAAAAAGATCGTATACGCAAACCGTCAGGTGTAATCTTCTTCCTGCCTCACCGTAAGCGGAAATAAGATCAAAGCCCTGCTGTGGAGAGTATCCCGATTGCTGTGTCAGGTATCCCCCCGTCGGTTTAGTTACCATCGTATTGATGAAAACGACGCCTATAAACAGAAGGATAAAGCTGCCTGTCAGATATTTTTTAACGGCGTATTTTTTCATGACTTCAAAGATTTTGTTCATTACATACTCCTTTTATGTTTCCAAATTGGAATATTTCCAAAATGGAATTATAATAAATCCTGTCAATCCATATTCAATTCCATACTGTGATTTTCGAATGAAGCCTGTTAAAGCGGCGAATGAAAGATATTGCACCGCTGATAAATCCCCTCACAATACAACCCCGGCAGCAGAGAGTTTTCCGTGTGTCGGATACTGACGGATTTATCTAACAGTTTCCTGAAAAACTACATCCTGTAGTTAAGCAGAGTCGGTTTTGCGAAGTAAATTCGCCTTAGCTCACATTTTTCGGGGCTTTTTAGTCGGATTATGCCCCGAAAAATGGCGGTACATCCATGTACCGCAAGCAGTTTGCTGTTTTTCAGCAAACTGCTAAGAAGTGGGAGAAAAGATGGATGTGGTCAATCGCAGGTTACACGATGAGGGTCTCGGCGCGGATGAAATATGTGCTAAATCTTTTTTGTAAAATAAATACGGGACTTTCGTCCCGTATTTATTCCGCTTAAAGCCATATCGACCAGCACTGAACGGTCAGAACGGAAATTCGCTCTCCAGTTTGAAAATCTGTTTCACCTCTCTGAACGATTTTATCAGAGATTCGTTAAAGGGCACGCCCTTGTCCTTGCGCTCGAGCCAGGCCTCGTATTCTTTCTCGCCGGGGGTGTAGATGCGATCTGCACCCGGAGCAAGTTTCGCCGCGCGGATGCGCCGGCACATGCCTCCGGTGATCGCCTTGAAACGCTCAAGCGGCAGAAAGCGCTCGATATCGACCGCGATAAAAAAGTGGCCGAGCTTGATCGGAATGGGATTGCCCTTCTCGTCCTTTCCGTTAAGATCTTTCAGACTGTCCGCGTCGGACAGCGCCGCGGAGAGAATCTCGACGACAAAGGAATATCCGAATCCCTTGTATCCCCCCGTAATTTCACCGAGACCGCCCAGAGGGGTCAGTGCGGCCTTGCCCTTCGTCAGATCGACGAGTACCTGCTCGGTATCGGTACGGTAGCTGCCGTCCTCGCCGATGACCCAGCCCTCGGGAAGCTCCTTTCCCTCGCGACCGTAGACCTCGATTTTTCCCCGCTGGGTAACCGATGTGGCGCAATCGAGCATAAAGGGAAAAGCTTCGTCGGTGGGAAAGCCCCAGGTCATGGGATTGGTGCCCAGCATGTTCTCGACGCTCCATGTCGGCGCAATCGAGGGCCGCGCGTTCGTGGTCGTCATACCGAAACAGCCCGCCTCTATCGCCTTGAGCGGATAGTAGCAGGCCGCGCCGTAGTGTGTCGAGTTACGTACGACAACAATTCCGGTACCGTATTTTTTCGCCTTCTCTATCGCCATATCGTTGGCTTTGTTCGCGATATAGTGTCCCATTCCGTTATGACCGTCAATGACCGCGGTCGTATTGGTTTCCTTTACCACTTCAAATTCGCTCACCGGATTCTGCGTGCCGTCCAGAATGCGGTCGATATAAATCGGCTTAAAACGTCCGACACCGTGAGAATCTATTCCCCGCTTGTCGGCGGTTATCAGTACATCCACACAGACATCCGCTTCATACGAAGGAACGCCGGTTTTTTCAAAACCCTCTTTCATAAATTTTTTCACACTGTCAAAATCCCACCAGCGTTTTTCCATTGCACTGTCTCCTTTGTCTGTAAGAAATGAGCGGCCATGTGGCCGAATATCGCAAACTGCAAATTATTCGTCTTTAGCGCCACTGTTAAAATACGAATTGTAAGTTTTCCTAACTTAAGGGGAATGGATACAGAGTTCAAGAATTTTTCTATAATGATTTTAGAAAGGAAGCCCTGTGAAAAAAAACGATACAAATACGACTGCAATTCTTCCGCTGAAAGCTTTTTCGTTCGTTATCGCGCTTCTGTGCGCCTGGTTCATCATACACAGCATCTGCATCAGCGCCGACGGTCTTACAGATGAGATATTTGACTGCGACGCGGCGGTTGTTCTCGGCAACATGGTGAGCCCCGAAGGCAAGCCCTCAGCCAGACTTGCCGGCAGACTGGACAAGGCCGCCGAGCTGTTTAAAAGGAACCACTTCGATTACATAATAGTCAGCGGCGGCATCGATTCTTCGGGAACCGACGAAGCCGATGCGATGAAACGCTATCTTATGGAAAAGGGCGTTCCAGAAGAGGCGCTCATCTGCGATAATCTTGGCAACAACTCGATGCTGAGCGCGCGAAACAGCGCCGCAATCATGAAAGAAAGAAACTTTCAAAGCCTCATGCTCATTTCGCAATTTTATCACATCAGCCGGCTCAAACTGGCCTTTTCAAAGGAGGGACTACGTCACTGCGCATCGGCGAGTTCCGATCAGTTTGAGCTGCGCGACCTGTATTCCGTTTTTCGCGAGTTTTTTGCCTATTACCGGTATTTGATGTAACAATTGCATCTTCATGTTTCCTCTTCGGGAGACTCGAAGAGCTTGACACTGCAAGCCCCTTATGTACTGTTTTGACACAAAATCATTTATACGGGTAGTTTTCATGCAATATTCAAAAT
>JAEWVL010000425.1 GCA_023396665.1 Spirochaetota bacterium | reverse complement strand
TGGACATCCATTCCTACGTAATATATGTTGCTCACCGTGACCTCCTTCCCTTGTATTTTGGTAACCCTTTATCGGGCTAATCCACGTTTATTGCAAGTAGGAGGTCACACCATATTGTCTAAAAATTAACCTTTACAACTCGAATCTCGAAAAATTTCGGGAAAAAACGTTATAAAATCTTTACTGGAGGTAATTTTTCGAGATTCCCTAATGTTTTTGACATTTTATGTGAGCGGGGCTATTGATGGTTCTGCCGGGTTTGCTTTTTCCATCGCTTGCGTAAGGGATAAGCGGGAACCCGGAATACTAAGGGCCCGAATCGATTATGCGTCGTTTCGTGTTAATTAATCCGGCTTCGGTCTGAGAGGATGAAGCATCGGGAAAACCCAATCATTATCAGGAGTTAAGCAATGAATATCATGCGTAGAGTTTTACTTGTATTTGCCTGTTTCGCGATTTACGGTCTCGGCCTGTTCGCGCCGGGCATCGCGCGTTCGCAGAGTCCGGCGGCTCTTCAGTATTACAACGGCGGAGAAGGCGCTCTCACGCTAACGTCCCTTGCATCGCAGGTTGATTACACGCTGCCGCTGTCGGGCAGGACAACGAAGAAGACCCTGATGATAAGTATTACAAAAAAAGGCGGTGCCCAGAAGCGCTTGGCGCTTCCCCTCGATAAAAACGGAAATTTCAATGTCGTGTGGCTTTTCAAAGACGGTCCCGGAACCTATGAGGTCGTGTTTTTCGGCAGTGCGAAGGAACGCGCAACGAAATATGACGGCATCGCGTTTACTGAAGTTAGGGTAAAAGCGAAGCTGCCGGCAAATTTTGAGGGCCTGAACATCAATCGCAAAATTATCGCCTTCGTCGATTCGCATATGGGGCAGAAGGTCGGAACCGGCGAGTGCTGGGATCTCGCACAGGAAGCCCTCGAGTACAATCTTGCCGACTGGGAGCGCCCCGTCACCTTCGGACGCCTGCTTGATCCGCAAAAGGATACGGTGCTGCCCGGCGACATCATTCAGTTTAAGAGTGTGACCATTACGACGAAAACAGAGCAGAGTACCAGGGTCGAAAAAGTCGGCGCTCCGGATCATACGGCGGTCGTGTATGAAGTTAAGGGCAAGCTGCACTACATGCTGGCCCACCAGAATCTCGGCGGCGTAAAGAAGGTTAAGGTAACCGAGATGAATCTCGGCAATACGACAGCCGGCCGATACTGGATCTGGCGTCCATCGGCCGCTGCCATTAAAAAATGAATGGCGATCGAAGAAAAAAAGGAGGGGGCGGTCGCCCCCTCGCTCCAAATACCGCGTCGCGCGGCGCTCCGGCTTTCGCGCCGCGCTCCTTGTATTTTCCGCTACCCCCACTTCCGCTCCTTTGTACAATTTTGCTGAATTGCGAGAGTCTTAAGCTGCGTGAACTGCAGCGATTCGCCGGGGCGGACATTAAGCAATAAACATGAAGAAGTTGACAGGCCCGCCTTTATCTGATAAAAAAATGAGACTGGATTTAAAATACCGGGGCAAGCCGTTAATATCGGAAGTAACTGAATGAAAAAATACCGGCAGATGACAGACGAGCAAAAGGATTTCATTCGCGAGTGCATTGTCAAGGCGAATGAGTTTCTTGCAGACACCGATCTGAGTGAAATCGCGGCGGTGCTGCTCTCGGGCAGTGTCGCTCGCGGCGACTTTAATCCGGGGCGCTTCGGCGGCATGACAGATCTGACTGTGATCAAGCAGAAAAATTCGACGCTGAGCGCCGAAGAGATTTTCGGCAAAGACGAGGATCCGCCGATACCCTATCACTGTGTGCGGCGTAAGGGGCAATGGTTTTCAATCGCGTTTCATTCGTATATTGACGAAACGGTTTTTCGCTCGTTCGACGAAGCCAAGAAATTCGCCTTTTGCGAGTCACGTTTACTCTGGCAGGCTCAGGGGGCCTACTCCGCCGAGCTTGAGGCAATCGCTGCAGTGGCGCAGACCGAACAGCGGCAGTATAAGGCGAACAGCGTCGGCTATATTCACTATCTTCTCTCCGAGTACAAATGCGACCGCTGGCTGCGGCGCGATGCCTACCCCCAGCTGCACGAGAACCTCTCCACCGCAATTCGTCAGGCGATCATGTGTCTGTACTATATAAATAAAAAGTATGCCGCCGCCGAGGATCGCCGGCTGTATTACAGCTATGATCTGGCTTTGCTGCCGCAAAATTATGACACTCTTGTCGCGGGGCTTTTGAAGGCCGATATAGACTCGGCCGCCAACTACCGCCGCCGCTCGACGCTTTTCCACGACGAGCTGCTGCGTTTTGTTGAAAGAAGTTAAGGCGACAGCAAAAAGGATTTCAGTTTTGATATGGGTATATTGTGATCCAGAATACGTTCACCTTCCTGATGGCACACAAAAACAGGGGGTTTGTTTGTACGAAATACTTTGTTAAACTCAGGGTGCTTGACTTTATTGTATAGTTTCGGCGGACTCGTTTTTGCCTCTATAAATACATATGTTTGCGGATCTTTTTGAATGACAAAATCTATTTCCTCTCCGTCACGTGATCGCCAATGGAATATCTGCCAGCCCAGTTTGTAGTTGATAATAAGTTTGTAAATTTCGGTAAACACCAGATTTTCAAAAAGATGTCCCTGCTGCGGTGATGTGAGTATCGGTGCAGAAGATGTCCAGCCCTGCAGACGGCATGCGATACCGGTGTCGGTAAAATACACTTTGGGTGATTTTATAAGGCGCGATGAAAGATTTGTCGAGAAAGGCATGACAAGCATGATTATATGCATGTATTCAAGAACCGATATCCACTCCTTGATTGTTTTTCCGTCAACACCCACATCGTTGGCGAAACTGCTAAGATCGAGAATTTCTCCGGTTCTACCGGCCAGTAATTTGGTAAATTTAAGGAACTCCCGTCTTTTATGAATTCCAGCAGAAAGCACGATGTCTTTTTCGATATAGCTGTTTATATAATCATCAAGGTACTTTTTTACATCTTTACTTGTGTCGGCATGCAGTTCTGGCCAGCCCCCGGTATAGAGGATTTCCTGAATATTCGTTTTGCGAGCGCTCAGTATTTCAGCGACACTTAATGTGTTCATATCGAAGAAACTTGCCCGACCTGACAGACTTTCCTTAACCGTTCTGTCCATAAGTATCTGATTTGAGCCGGTAATACGAAGAATGGTCTGTGGTTTGTTATTGTGGTCCCGTTTGTACAGATCGGCCATTCTTTTCATGGATGGAAACAATGCTGGCGCATATTGCGCTTCATCGATAAACAGTTTTTGTGAATTAAACTGCCGTAAAAAAAGTTCGGGGTCATTCTGTGCCAATTCTCTCAGCGAAGGATCGTCGAGAGAGAGTTCCTGAAATTCGGGATCAATGCGAAGCAGGAGGCTTGATTTTCCGCACTGTCTCGGGCCGCGGATAACCTGTATCGCCTCGTTATTGTTTCTTATTGTCTCAGTAATGTCGCGTTCGATCCACATTCTGGCAAAAATGGAGTGACACTCCGAAATTGTCAAGATGAATTTCCTTTCTTGTGCAGATCTGACTTGCGGCTGGATTGCGGTGCCGCTATCAGCGGCCTTTGCCGATTCTATGAAAGTTACGGTTTTGTTATAGCATTTCACGATTGGAAGAAACCGAACTGCTCTACGGAATATCTTAAATTTGGTAGTAAATCATGTAGGAAATTTATTCCTGCGCAGTTCCGTTTCTTTTATTCATTCGTGAAATGCTATAGTGTCGGGCAGACAAGGGTTCAGGGAGAGCTCTTGAATCTCTATGAGAAAGCGGTATCCCCCCCCGTATAAATAACTGAACCATTGTGCTGAAGAGATACCCCCGATATCTCAATCATTCTTCTTTTGCGATACGCACATTGCGGAATTCGGCGCTGACTGTTTCAAGTCCCAGATTGAATTCGAAGCGCGCCATCGGCTCTAGAGGCTTGTCG
>JAEWVL010000094.1 GCA_023396665.1 Spirochaetota bacterium | reverse complement strand
TTCCGCTTTTTGTGATAGCGCCGTGTATTCCGGTAAAAAATGAAAAAGATGAGCGGTAATCACCGGCATGATGTTTCAAAACGGAAAATTCGGCATCATGTAATACTATTTTTTCAATTTGAATTTTTTTTCGCAGAAGCTGCAATACATTCAGTTTTAATTCGATTTTCGGTGAGAACAGCAGCACATCATTATCATTAAAATCGTTTGCAGAGGACACCCTGAGATTATAGACGGAAAGCACTCCGTTTTTTTCGAGCCGAACAGCATCAACAACCACCGCCCGGTGGAAATTGTTCTGAACGAAGGCGGCTACCTCATGCCTGAGAAAACCTTCGTTAAGGGATCGGGCCAAATAGGAGCGCAATTCTCTATAACCGAAGACCGCAGCTACCAGAATGATAAGCACCGTTATTGCTATGTTTCTGATTATTTTCATGAAATACCGTTTCACCAATAGTTAATTTCAGGGGCAACGTCAGATTGCGAAACTCTCATTCAATAAATCACGTCACTGCCGCACTATTTTGTCAAACTGACCGGTTGTGAGCAAAACAAGTGTGCAGGCTTTTACAAAAGAAACCCCGGCCTCCGAAAGCGCCTTTTCAATGTGCTCACCCTCGGTACCGGGATTGAGAATAACCTTGTGAGGCGCCAGGCGAACGATATCAGGAACATAGGCGAGTGAAAATTCTTCTCTGACGTAGATACTGAAAGCATATACCGGTTGCTGAACGACAGCGATGTCAGTAGTAAAAACAAGGTCTTCAAGTGAGCCGCCAGAAGGATTAAGCGCTATGACCTCGTATCCGGCATCTCGAAGTTTATAGAAAGCCTTGTATGAGTACCTTTCAGGATTGGTGCTCGCACCGATCAATACAACTCTATTCATAACAATACCCAATGAAACAAAATCGTCACGGGGTATATTTGAACAAAAAAGCGGATTTTATTCAAGCATAAAAAAAAGGGTGCCCCGAAGGGCACCCTTTCATAGACGGGCCGAAGCCTGATTTGCTGGTTGTTTAACATCATTCAACTTTGTTTTACAGTGACCTAGACTCAATACTGCATTGCCGCAAGACGCTTGTACGTATCAAGGCGGTATTTCGCATCTTCCTCCGCTTTTTTGAAGAGCTCAGCAGCCTGATCAGGAAATGCCTGGGCAAGAGAAGTGTAACGAACCTCACCCTTGAGAAAATCCTGAAATTTTGAATAATCGGGTTCTTTCGAATCGAGTTCAAAAGGATTCTTTCCCTCTTTCTGCAGAAGCGGATTGTAGCGCCACATTGACCAGTATCCGCATTCAACCGCAAGCTTCTGCTCGGCCTGAGTCTTGCCCATTCCGGCGCGCAGACCGTGGTTGATACAGGGAGCATAAGCTATGATCAGTGAAGGGCCGGGATATGCTTCAGCTTCACGCAGGGCCTTCAGATACTGCGCCTGATTCGCACCCATTGCAACCTGTGCGACATAGACATAGCCGTAGGACATTGCCATCATACCGAGGTCTTTCTTTCTGGTTTTCTTGCCCGATGCGGCGAATTTCGCAACAGCCGCTGTCGGTGTTGATTTTGATGATTGTCCGCCGGTATTCGAATACACTTCGGTATCGAGAACGAGAACGTTGACATCCTCTCCAGAACCGAGAACATGGTCGAGACCGCCGTAACCGATATCGTAGGCCCATCCGTCGCCACCGAAGATCCATTGCGATGTCTTCACGAGATACTGTTCGAGTCCCATGATCGATTTTGCGTAATCGTCAGATTTGCCTTTCAAAACGGCTACAACCTTGTCTGCAATCTCGCGTGAACGCTCACCGATTTCGCGATTTTCCAGCCACTCTTTAAAAGCACTTTCGACATCAGCCGAAACACCTTTTGCAAGCGCGTCATTCATGAACATGGCGATACGATCGCGCATCTGGCTTACACCGAGCATCATACCAAGTCCGTATTCGGCATTGTCTTCAAAAAGCGAGTTTGCCCACGCAGGACCGCGACCTTCGGCATTGGTACGGTACGGTGTGGCAGGAGCTGATCCGCCGTAAATGGAAGAACAACCTGTGGCGTTTGCCACCATCATGCGATCACCGAACAGCTGTGTGATGAGCTTAAGATAAGGTGTTTCACCGCAACCGGCACAGGCACCATGAAATTCAAACAGCGGCTGTGCGAACTGGGTTCCTTTCACGTTTGTAAGAGGAAACTTGTCGGTTTTGTAGCTGACGGTATTAGTAACAACAGGCCAAAGCTGAGCGAGTTTCTCCTGTGTATCAAGAGGCTTCATAACCAGAGCCTTTGATTTCGGAGCCGGACAGACATCGGCACAGTTTCCGCAACCGGTACAGTCCAGAGGACTGATCATGAGGCGATACTCGTATTCCTCAACACCTTTACCGACCGCCTTCACTGTTGCAAAATCAGCGGGAAGTTTCGCTTTTTCTTCTTTGCTGATAAGAAGCGGACGAATGACAGCATGAGGACACACATATGCGCACTGGTTACACTGAATACAG
>JAEWVL010000068.1 GCA_023396665.1 Spirochaetota bacterium | reverse complement strand
CACTTTTGCGTGTTATTTCCGGATGTGCCTTTTCAAAGCCGAGATGCATCGAAACGCTTGCTCCCATACATCCCTGCGAATGCATCGCGTTATAAGGAGCCAGTGCTCCCAGTGTATAACAGCCGATATCCCCCTGTACGGTCAGATTCAGCTCGTTTATGATTGTAAATACCGCAATATGAGGGCAGCCTTTGCAGAGTGCCGGCGGTCTTGGCGGTATAGGCTCCGAAAAAACTGGATAACAATCCACAGGTGCCCGGTTATTGAGAGCCTTGTCCACGATGTCAGGGGTCAATTCTCCGCAGATCGGGATTAACGATTTACCTTCACACGTAATACCGAGCGACTTCACGTGATTTTCGATAACAGGGTCGAGTTCTTCAACCACGACAAGTGTCTCGACCTGCGAGGCAAAATCGCGAATCATATTGTCAGGGTAAGGCCACATGCCGATTTTCAATACAGAGTCGTCAGGACATACCTCTTTGACATATTCATAAGCGATTCCGCTGGTAATGATGCCTCGCTTTTTTGATTTGATTTCCATGCGGTTGAAATCACAACTTTCGGCAAAAGCCTGTAATTTGCGAATTTGTTCCTCTATAAAGACATGGCGAACACGGGCATGTGCGGGAACCATGACGTATTTCTGTATATTCGGTATAAATTCACGGGGGGATACCTGCAATCGCTCACCCGTTTCGACTATGCCCTGGGAATGAGATATGCGTGTCGTAACGCGCACGATAACCGGTCTGTCGTATTCTTCTGAAAGTTCAAAGGCTTTGCGAACGAACTCTTTCGCTTCCTGAGGATCTGATGGTTCCAGGTAGGGAACCTTTGCCGCGATTGCCATATGCCGGTTATCCTGTTCGTTCTGCGAGCTCCATGCTCCCGGATCATCGGCATTGATAATGACAAGTCCTCCGTTTACACCTGTATAAGAGAAGGTGAAAAGGGGATCCGCAGCCACATTAAGGCCGACATGTTTCATCGCGCAAAGCGAGCGAGCTCCGGCGATTGCGGCGCCTGCGGCCACTTCAAGTGCCACTTTCTCGTTGGGAGACCACTGAGCCTTGATCTCACGATAATCCCGTGCAACCGTTTCAAGAATTTCTGTTGAGGGCGTGCCGGGATAGGCGGCGGCTACATGGCACCCCGCCTCCCAGGCCCCTCTCGCGATTGCTTCATTTCCAAGAAGTATCTGTTTCATTGCTGCCTCGATAGCTATAGAAAATCTCTATTATTTATTCTTTGCGACACGAACCCTGAATAATTCGAAAAAATGAATTCAAATGAATTCAGATGCTAATCATTCGAGGTTCATTGTTGTCCGTTTCTTATGGGAGGATTGTTATCCACCTGGCAAAAAGAAGCGGCTTATTCCCCGGTTACGTCTTTGTTGGCGAGAATAGTGAATCCTTTTTCAAGAAGAAGGGCTTTCGCCTTTTCTATATCCTCAAAACGGAATATCATGACGGCGCTTCCCCCGCGTTTTTCGGGAAAGGCGTACATGTATTCGATATTGATCTGATTTTTTCGTATATGGTCAACCACAGTGAGCAGAGATCCCGGTGAGTCGGGGATTGCGATCGCCAACACCTCTGTAAGAGAACAGGTTACCATGTTCTTTTTAAGGGCATCTTTTGCTTCGGCAGGTTTATTCACTATCATCCTGACAATACCGAAATCACTCAGCTCCGCGATGGTAAGTGTGCGGATATTGATTGTATTCTCGGAAAGAATTTGCAGAATATGCTCAAGATGTCCGGGTTTATTCTCGAGAAAGATCGACAGTTGTGATACGTTCATTGATATCCCCCTTTACTTTTTTCGTTTATCAATTACTCGTTTTGCCTTGCCTGCGCTGCGTTCGATTGTCTGCGGTTCAACCAGTGTGACTTTTGCCGAAACGCCAAGCGAGTTCTTGATCTTGTCGTGAATTCGTGTGGACAAAGTGTTAAGTACTTTCAGTTCATCAGAGAAAATTTTCTCGTTCACTTCGACCATGACCTCGATATCATCCATCGTTCCCTGACGATCCACGATAATCTGGTAATGAGGTTCCGTGCCTTCGACAGACATGAGTACCGTTTCAATCTGAGAGGGAAACACGTTGACGCCGCGGATAATGAGCATGTCATCGGAACGGCCGGTGACCTTATCCATGCGGGCGAAGCTTCTTCCGCACGGACACTTGTCGCGGATGATTCGGGTTATATCGTGTGAGCGATAGCGGATAACCGGCGAACACTCTTTGGAAAGCGAGGTGTAAACAATTTCCCCCCATTCCCCTTCGGGCAGAACCTCGCCGCTTTCAGGATCTATGATTTCCACATAAAAATGATCCTCGTAGATATGCAGGCCGTTTTTCGCGGAACATTCACAGGAAACACCGGGACCCATTACTTCACTTAGACCGTATATGTCGTATGCGTCAATGTTCATTCGTCTTTCGATTTCGTTGCGCATTTCTGCAGTCCAGGGCTCTGCACCGAAAATACCCCTCTTCAGCGAACTTGTTTTAAAATCGAAATCAGGGAGGTTCTTCGCGGCAAAATCTATTATGTTAAGGGCATATGACGGAGTACAGGCGAGCAGCGTCGATTTGAGATCCTGGATAAGCATGAGTTGCTTTTCCGTGTTGCCTCCCGAAATGGGAATTGCTGTTGCACCCAGCTTTTCGGCTCCGTAATGAAGTCCGAGGCCACCTGTAAACAGTCCGTAACCATATGCGACCTGAACGATGTCGTCTTCGCTTGCACCGGTGGACGCGAGTGATCGCGCACAGAGTTCAGCCCAGACCTCGATATCGTTTTTTGTGTAACCGACAACTGTAGCGTTTCCGGTTGTTCCCGAAGAAGAATGAATTCGAATGACTTTTGACATCGGTACGGCAAAAAGGCCGTAGGGGTAATTGTCACGCATTTCCTGTTTTTCCATGAAGGGAACGCGTTTCAGGTCTTCAAACGATTTGATCGCGTCGGGATGAAAACCGGCCGAATCGTATTTCTTATGAAAATAAGGATTGTTCTCGTAGGTATGTTTAATTGACCATTTTAGCCGGGCAAGTTGATGTTCCTTCAATTTGCTTTCGGACATGGTCTCAGCAGTTTTGTTGAACATGCGTATCCCCCTGAAAAGTTTCCTTCACTCTTTGTCTTGAGCACTGTTTGTCAATAAAAAACCCCACAAAATGAGTATTGCGGTAAACGGGAGAAAATAATGCATTAAGGCAAAGTGTCCCTGAAACAAATACCGTCTGTACCGTTATGGCTTTGTTTTCCAGGAATTATTGAATCTTCGAGACAGTATGACCATTTATTGGAGATTCCCTAAGTCTAACAAAGTTCCCTCTTGACAATATCAACAGTTCTATTTACATGTTGAAGTTGTGCCGAAGATCGCTGGTATGCGTTGAAAACCAATAAAAATTACAGGGAGCGAACCCTGCACCAGATAAACGGAGTTAATTGTAGCAAGATGTTTAAATCATTTACCGAATTGAACCTGGACGAACGAATTCTAAAAAGTCTTTCCGAGCTTGGGTTTACGAATTGCACTGAAGTGCAGGAGAAGAGCTTCGAGAACACCTTTCAGGGAAGGGACATTATCGTCAGATCACAGACCGGAACAGGTAAAACCGCAGCATTTCTCATTTCCATTCTGAACAATTTTCAAAACGAAGAGCTGCCATACAACAAATTTGCCGTAATACTGGCTCCGACAAGAGAGCTCGCGATTCAGATAGAGAAAGAAGCCAAGGAAATAGCGAAATTCTTCTCTTACCGTATTGTAAGCGTGTATGGCGGTGTCGGCTATGTTCAGCAGGAAGAACAGATTGAAAAAGGCATGGATATTCTTGTCGCCACACCGGGCAGATTGATTGATTATCTGAATTCAAAAAAAATCGATATCTCAACCGCTGGTTACGTGGTCATTGACGAAGCGGATCGCCTGTTTGATATGGGTTTTGCCAAAGATGTCGACTACATCATCTCAAATACGCCGCCGACGGGCAAGCGTCAGACGATGTTGTACAGCGCAACTATCACCGACAAGGTTAAAGAACTTGCCTGGAAACATATTCATAATCCCGTCGAGCTTGACCTCTCTCCCGAGAACTTGATAGTCGAAAACGTACAGCACGAAATAATACATCTGTCGCGTTCCGAGAAATTCAGAGTCTTGCTGGGAATATTGAAAAATGTGGCTCCGGCGACGGCGATGGTTTTTACAAACACAAAAGCGTGTTCGCTCGAAGTGCACAAGCGGCTCTCTGAAAACGGTATTAAGTCGGATTATATTACCGGTGATCTTCCGCAAAAGAAACGAATCAAAATAATCAACGACCTTAAAGAAGGAAAGATCAAATACCTTATAGCAACCGATGTCGCTGCGAGGGGTATACACGTCGAAGACCTGGAGATGGTCATCAATTACGATCTGCCGGAAGATCCGGAGAACTATGTACATAGAATAGGAAGAACGGCCCGTGCCGGAAACAAGGGACGGGCGCTTACCCTTGTATGTGAGCGTTTTGTATACAATCTTGAAAGGTTGGAGGCCTACCTCGGCTTCAAGCTCGAGGTTTTCTGGCCAGATGCGGAATGGTACAAGACCTCCGATACATCACGCAGACGTGTTGTCGAAAGCCCGGGAAGAGGTGATCGTTACAGAAAAGGTTCTTCGTCAGAACGTTCTGATTACAGAAGAAAGGACAGACGACAGGACAAGCCCGGTGAAAAAATTGCTTCCGCTAACGCACAGGCATCGCAGGGGGCAAAGAGAAGAAAGGCAAGACCGGATACCGTCAAAACAGGAAAACCGCTGTATCAAAATACAGCGCCTAAACAGGCACCCCTTGCTTCAAAACAAGTCAGGGATAACAGGCCGCCGAAGAAACGTCCTTCGAAGGCTCAGGGCCTTGATAAACGCATCAAATACTACGAACAGAAGTACGGCGAGAATTTTGAGGTGAAAACACCGCAGACGCAGAAGAAGGGTCTTGTGGCCAAAGTGACGGGAGCGATCGCTTCGCTTTTTGGCAAAAAGAAAGATCAGGCCTGAGAATGAACCGGGTGCTTTATCCTGAAAAGAATTTCGGTTCCCGTTTCCTTCTTTGAACGAATTACAAACGATGCGGAGATGGATCTGCATCGTGTTTTCATGAACCGAATTCCCATTCCGTCAGAAGATATGGAAGGATTAAACCCGGGGCCGTTATCCTTTACGGAAAAGCTTATGAATCCCTCCTCATCCTGTACTGTTATGTGCACCTTCGATACACAGGCGTGTTTGACCGCGTTTGTTATCGCCTCGTCGATGATATAGTAGATATTTTCCAGTGTTTTAACATCGTGAAGCTCAACGTTTTCGGGCATACTCAGCTCACATTCAATGGAATAACGCTTTGCGGCAATGGCAGCCAGCTCGGTAAGAAGATAATTGAGATTCTTGTACTTCTCATGAACGGGCGATATCCCTTTTGAGAGATTTCGTGCGTACGAAATGGCGTTGTTGAGGCTTTCGTTTATTGACGCAAGTGAATGTTCGTGCGGACTGTTATCGTTTTGAAGCAGTTGTGTGAGCAGCTTTGTCTGAATGGAAATGCCAAGAAGATCGTGTGTGAGCCCGTCGTGCAGCTCCATTGCGATATTGCGCCGTTCGTTTTCGACGATGTCGATCATCAGGATGTCGTTGTCGATCGAATCCGTCAGGTCGCGCAGTATTATTACCACTCCGGTTACGGTATCGCTGCTCGGTTCAACAATATAAGGGCTGAGATTGAACTCAACATAGCGCTCGTTGCCATCGGGATACTCAACCCAGCGAAGAGTCTGAACGAATTTGTTGTTCGAGAAACAGTCGTAAAGTGGCTGTGTCAGATATGATGCGACGTATTCTATGCCGAACAGCGTTGACAGCGGTCTGTTGAGCAGATCGCGTGCCGTTTTTCCGAACGAGACGAGCAGCTCCCTGTTTACCAGTCGTATTATAGAATCGGGATCGACGAAGACGATCTGGTCTTTTGTCGAGTTGACGACGTGCTTGTACATCTCCAGACTTGTTTCCGCCCGTTTGCGTTTATCGATATCGAGAAACGCGACCTGTACCGCATGATGTCCGTTATAAATGATTTCGTTGTCAAAAAGCTGTATCCACATCTCCGAACCGGATTTGCGGGTGATTCTGCATTCGAAGGGATCAACAAAGCGGCTGGTGCGTGTGATGCGCATTGAAACTTCGGCGCGTTCCTGCGGATGAGCGAATTTGTCAAAAAAATCGAATGACGGCCGGTTAATCAGCTGGGTAATCGGATAACCGGTGAGATCGGCCATCTTCTGGTTGGCAAATGCGATACGGCCGTCCTGAAATATCAGAAGACCCATTATGGAATTATCAACAAGCGTCTGGTATGCCTCTCGTATTTCGGAAGATTCCGAAATGTCCTCCCTGATTATACCGACTTCGGTGACCGTACCGTCGCTATTCTCAACAGGATAGTAACTGTCTTTGAGGAAAAATTCGGCACCATTTGAGCTGACCATCTTCTTGTCAACCAGAGGCAATTTGGTCGCAATGACTTCGGCCACCTTCTGCCGAATGGAATCGTTTTTGTCTTTATCAATGATTTCTGTTATCAGTATGCGAAAGGGGACGTTTGAGCGATTCATGATTCTTTCGGAACCGAGAAAACTTTTCACCTTGCCTTTTGGATCAAGAATGGCCATGCAGGATTCTGCATTTTCGACGATGGCGCGGAGATATTTCTCGTTTTGGTCGGGTTGGCGGGGAGCTTTGTTGTCTTCCATTTTATTCCCTCCGGTCAAATTCAAGACAGCGGTAGCCGACGTTTCGCACCGTTTCGATCAGACTGTTAAAATCGG
>JAEWVL010000418.1 GCA_023396665.1 Spirochaetota bacterium | reverse complement strand
GTGTAGTCTTCGGTGGTGTCGACATTAATACTTATATCGGGAGCGGCCAGGGTTTCAGGGGCGGGAAAACGGACAATTTTAAATCTGTCGGGATTTTCTTTTATATAGGGTGTTACGTGTTCATGCTGATAGTCTGTTGAAGCCCGGGTATACGCTTCGCTGAGCGCATTAAAAGATATTATTTCAACAGCCGTGCCTACGGGAATATCAGCGACTGAGGCAAGATCGGCCCGGTTTTTCACCGTGAGAGACAAAGCGCTTGAGGCAAGTGCAACATCGGTAAAGGGATTGTCTCCGGTGATTCTGATAACGTAATCGGGTTTGTGGGGAAGAGCAGCCAGATAGTAGCGGCTTAAAACATCATAATCGTCACCGAAAAAAATCTCAGCTTTGTTTGCGGCGATATCGGCAATCTTTCTGTTGTCTTTTTCATTTCCGCTTGCGACGATTACCTTTGATACTCCGTTAATTGCGGCGGCCCGCTCGACAATGTGCACAAGCATTGGTATGCCGCCGAGAGGCAGGATGGATTTTTCGAAAAGCCTTTCCGAGCGTATTCTGGCCTGGATGATCGTTATCGCTTTAATTTCAGAGAGGTTTTCCGCTAGTGGTCCGGGCAAAGACTATCTCCTTTTTACGCTGAGACTTTCTTTATTTTTACAGATTAAATGTGTACCACTCGTCACATGCCGAGCAGTCGATCGTATCAGTATACTCGCCTTTGTAGTTTTTTACAAACGAATCTTTTCGTTGTTCACATATTTTTGTCAGTGAATTTTGCAAAATAGAAGAGGAACTTTTGCACTGTACATCCTGTTTACAGAAGGGGATATCTCCGTCGCAGGTGATATACAGATCTCGCTGAAGATGCCAGCAGGGTATGCGTTCAATCGGTGAAAGGTCATAATAACGCCTGTCTTCAACCAGTCCGAGCCAGGTGTTCTGTTTCTGCAGAATGATGCCGACGTTTCGTGGTTCCCAGTAATCATAAAACTGATCGAGAAAGACTTCAGTTTCATTGATTTTCATTATCTGAATAAACAGGTTTTTTTTGTCTTTGGTGTTGAGAATTTCGCCAAGAGCAAGAATGTTTTTCTCAACCTGTTCAAACGAATCGGATTGATGAATGGACGAATAGCTTTTCCGGTCATATCCGCAACATTCGATAATCACCTTTACTCGCGGGTCGTCGAGATGCCGCAAAAAAGCGCAAAAAGTATCATCCGCCGACAGTCCGTCACTTTCAACTATGAGCGTTTTCAGATATGAAGACGAAAGAGCTTTTGTAATGAGCGATTGAATGGAAGGATGCAGAAGCGCTTCCCCTCCCCCCAAACTAACAGAATAACTCTGCCCGAAAGCGTCCGCATCATCCATGATTTTTGAAAAAACTGCTGGTTCCATATATTCGGATTTTCTGCTAATTTTCGGGCGCAGCGAATAGATCGGCAGCATATTTGTTGTCGTCGTTACTTCAATTTCGTAGTAAGAAGGCGCAACATATAACACTTCGGGTTTTAACGAAATGATTTCAGCGGCGGATTTGTACGGGGGGATCGGTTTATCTGAAGAATCGTTAGAAAGAGAAGTCCACTCTTCGCGAATATTTTGCATGATAACACGTTCTCTTGGATCGGCTGCCAGAAAATCAATTCTTTTGGATCGAATATCGGGATCTTTGTAGTATATCTCAACATCAAACTGATTGATATTCGCTTTTACCGCCTGACTGACCGAAAGAAGAACGGCATCTTCTGCCGGATCTGGCAAAGTCTCTATCAGGGATCTTGAGAGGATCTCTCCGCCTATGCCTTCAGGAAGATTTTCGGAAAAGGTGAATTCTGAGAGATTTTTTCTGTGAAGATCTATCATTTCTGACAGTATGGCGGGATCGAGAAACCATGCATCGGCTTGGACGAGCATGAAAAGATCCTGTTCGCTTTGTGTCAGCAGGGCTTTCCAGAAGGCGATATCATGGCTTTGTCGTACAACGCCGATGTCTTCCAGTTTGCCGGAATAATTTTTCGGTATCGAGAAAAAGATTTCTTCGAATAATGATTCACAACGGGATTTGATTTCGAAGGGAATATAGCAACCGTCGATGCTCAGTTGCTCATCGTTGATATCATCTCGAACAAAGATTACAAGAGCATTGCTCATTTTTCTTCTCTCTGATTTTGCGTATTTTCAGGCTGTGTGTATTCGTATCCTTCAAGAAAAACGTGTATGTCAAAAGTGCTTCGTTTCTCGTTCACCCAAAGAGTGAACTGCTCATGCCGAGCTTTTTGCGCCATCATTTGAAAAATCTTGTCTCTGATTTCTTCGTAAGGCATACTTCTTGTTCCGAAATAACGAACAACATTATAACCCCGTTTTGTTTTGAAAACAGGGTAAAGTTTCTTCTCTTTCATTTGATATACGTAACCGGCTATATCGGGATCGACTTCGGAAAAAGAGGTCCAGCCGATTACTCCGCCCCTTCTTGCCGAGTCTTTGTCTTCAGAGTGTCTGCGTGCAAGGGAATCAAAGGACTGGCCCGAATTAATCTGGTTGTAGAGCTCTACTGCGAGTTCATTAGCCCTCTTCTCTTCACCGAAAGAGTCGTTTTTCGGTGCTATGAGAATTCTTTGAAAGCGAACCTGAATCAGATTGGCTTTGTTCTCGTTGTACCATTTCTTCGCATCTTCTTCTGTGGGAGGTACGAAATCAACAGCGTAAACCATCAGCTGTTCCATTGTCAGCTGTTTCTTTACCTCTGAAACGTAAAGATCATAAGGCATTTTCTCGTTTTTTTCGACTGACTTCTTGAATTTATCGAGATCGGTAAAACCATTGTATTTCATCATATCGTTAATCTGTAATTGTACACGTTCGTCAGAAATGATAATTGATTCGTCGTCGGCAACCTGATATAAAATTGCCTCACTGATGAGGGAATCCAGAACGGAGTTGCGTAAATCCTGTTCCTGTTTCTTCGTAAGCTTCTTTTTGCTGTCCATACGATTGAGTGTAATCTGATACATTGTCTCGAGTTGGCTTTCTATTACGGGCTGGCTGTTAACTGTCGCTATGACTCTGTCGAAGCTTGACCACCCCTGCGAAAATAATGGCAGTTGAATTATCATTAGCATCAAAATGCAGAACTTTTTCATCGTTTTGTCCTGGAACAAGTAAATAGTTATTCAGAATGATGCAAATCTGTGAGGTGAATGTACTGTAATTACCCGCAGAACATGCAATAAATTCCTTTTTTACACATTTGCCATACTTGCCGGAATTTGTCAATTCACAAGTAGTATCCGGTTCTTTGTTAACAACCTGAATAATTTGTTTCGGATTGTATGAAAAAAACAAAGGAAGGCGATAGTTTTTTAGAAGAAGATTTCTGCAAAAGATATTGATGAGAAAGCCGGGCAATGTATGTGTGAAAAATTTGGAAGGAAAAGAATTCTTTCGCTATACTATGTCAGTATAAAAGAAGTGAAAAGGGTTAAAAATGAGAAAAAGCCCAGATCAAGATTGGGCAAACAACTAATTTGCGTAAAAACGCGCTGAATCTATCTCCGGCAGTCTTTCTGTTACGAAAACCGAAGTGGAACGGCTGGTTGAAATTATCGGATTTTTTTCTGTATAATGAGTTAGGGCTTTGACCTTTCACGAGATTGTAGTACCTTTTGGGCGGACAGAAAGCCGAATGAAAATAAAAACTGTTTGCTTTCTGACAGTAATGCATATACCAACAACATTTTACGGGCGTTGGCAGTATATTGATGAGCGTAATAATTCTCAGTAGCTATACTATGTAAAAGCGAAGAAACACTGTTTATCAGACAGTCTTAAGCGGAAGACTTTAAGAGGAGAAATAACCGGATATGGAAAAACGAGAACTGCAACTACCCGAGGTTATACAGGGTTTTGAGGGAAATGATAACGAGTCGATTAAAAAGACCTTTGTGACACATCTTATGTATACTCTTGCCAAGGATAAATACTCGGCAACGGACAGGGATGTTTTCGAGAGTCTTTCCTTAACCACGCGTGACAGACTTGTGGAGAGATGGATCGCGACACAGCAAACCTATTACAACAAGGATGTTAAACGGATATATTATCTTTCGATGGAGTTTCTCGTAGGTCGTGCTCTCGGAAACAGTCTGATCAATCTCGGTTTGTTCGATCAGGCTTCGACTGCCATGAAAGAGATCGGATACGGCCTTGAAGAACTTCGTGAGATTGAAGAAGATGCAGGTCTTGGTAATGGCGGACTTGGCCGACTTGCAGCCTGTTTTCTTGATTCGATGGCTACTTTGAAATATCCGGCATACGGATACGGAATCAGATATGAGTACGGTATTTTTCAGCAGAAAATTGTCAACGGATACCAGGTTGAACTTCCCGATAGCTGGCTCAAATACGGCAATGTGTGGGAGCTTCCGAGGCCGGAATTTCTTTTTCCTGTCAAATTTTACGGAAGGGTTGAATTTGTTCCGGATTCTGAAAATACAGCGAAAAAACAATGGGTTGATACCGCCCAGGTAATGGCGATGGCCTATGACACGCCGGTTCCGGGGTATAAAAATAATACTGTCAATACCATGCGTTTGTGGGCGGCGCGGGCTACAAACGATTTTGATTTTGCGCATTTCAACGAAGGTGATTACAGTGAGGCTGTATCACAAAAGGCGAATTCTGAGACAATCTCGAAAGTTCTTTATCCGAATGATAATAATCTTCAGGGAAAGGAACTGCGATTAAAACAGGAATATTTTCTCGTTTCGGCTTCGCTTCAGGATATAATCAGGCGTTTTAAAAAAGATTACACCGATATGCGGATGTTTCCCGAAAAAGTTGCCATTCAGTTGAACGATACCCATCCCGCACTTGCTATTCCGGAACTGATGCGTATACTTATGGACGATGACGGTTTGGACTGGAGTACTTCATGGGACATTACTGTTAGAACTTTCGGCTATACGAATCATACCGTGCTTCCGGAAGCATTGGAGAAATGGCCTGTTGATCTTTTGAAAAAGGTTCTTCCGCGACATCTCGAGCTGATTTATGCGATTAACCAGCATTTCATCGAATCGATTCAGCAGCATTATCCGGATGATACGAAGAAAACCGGAATCATGTCGATTATTGAAGAAGGTGAAATCAAGAATGTTCGAATGGCCAATCTCTCCATCATTGGCAGCCATTCGGTGAATGGGGTGGCGCAGCTTCATACAGATATTCTCAAGAGTACCTGTTTCAAGGAGTTTTGCGAACTGTGGCCGGATAAATTCAATAACAAGACAAATGGAATAACGCAGCGAAGGTGGCTGAAACTTTGTAATCCCGAGCTTGCTTCATTGATAAGTGACAAAATCGGAGAGGGCTGGACGACAGATCTGTATCAGTTAAAAAAACTTGAAGAACTGATCTCCGACGGGGAGTTCAGATCAAAATTCAACAAAGTTAAGGAAAACAACAAGAAACGATTTGCAGAGTACATACTTGCACATAACGGCCTTGAAGTCAGTACGGAGATGATGTTTGATTGTCAGGTAAAAAGACTGCATGAATACAAACGGCAGCTTCTCAATCTTCTGTATGTAATGACGCTGTATTTCAGATTAAAGGATGATCCTCTCAAGAACGTGACTCCCCGTTGCGTTATTCTTGCGGGGAAAGCCGCTCCCGGTTATCATCAGGCGAAGCTGATTATCAAGCTTGCGACAAGTGTGGCGGATTTCATCAATAACGATCCCGATGTGAATCAGAAACTTAAAATGGTATTTATTGAGAACTACTCAGTCTCTGTAGCCGAGAAGCTTATTCCGGCAGCTGATCTTTCAGAACAAATTTCTACGGCAGGCATGGAAGCTTCGGGAACAGGCAATATGAAATTTGCGCTCAACGGAGCATTGACGATCGGAACTCTTGATGGTGCAAATATTGAAATAATGGAAGAGGTTGGTAAAGAAAATATATTTATTTTCGGTTTGAAGGCCGATGAGGTTCAAAGTGTGAAATTCTCCGGTTATAATCCGAGAGAGTATTATCATAAGAACGGAGAGCTTCGAAGGGTATTGGATATGCTAAAGAGCGGTTATTTTTCTCCGGATCATCTGGAACGTTTTCACCCCATTGTAAATTCTCTGCTGGATTATGGCGATCAGTATATGCTTCTGGCCGATTATGAGTCATATATTAACACGCAGCAGCATGTTGCTGATGCTTATGTCGACAAGGAAAAATGGACGACAATGTCTATTTATAATGTTGCCAGAATGGGAAAATTTTCGACCGATCGAACGATCAAACAGTATGCGGAAGAAATATGGAACGTTCATCCGGTAGAGGTTGAAGTGCACCGTTAGTGCCTTGAGTGCGTAACAGTTATGTAAAGTGAGAAGTTCTTTTTTGATTATGGCAAAAAGATGGTTGCATATCATGTGCTCACTCTCTAGATGGAATATGAGGCTTTTTCACAGACCGCTTGTTTTAGCGTGTTGCGTGTGACTTGCGTTAACAGACGGGGATAAATACTGGTATGAAACGCTTTGTTGTTCTTTATGTGTTCGCATAATGCATACCGTTTGCGAATAATTGATCAAGATTAGAATGATTTCAAGAGGTGCAGATGATATCGTTTCCGGGCTATGACACTCTTATTAAAAAAGTATATGACTATGAACAGGATCATGTTTTTGCGTCGTGGGATACTCTTTCTGAAGAAGAAAAAAAATCGCTGCTTGTAGATTTGGATGATATTGATTTTGATCAGCTAAAAGTTCTTTTTCAGATTACAACAAGTGAACAGGATGCCGATCATCCCTATGGGCCTGCGCAATATATACGTGTTCCGGAAAATGAAGAGCAGCGGAAGCTCTTTGACGAAGCCAGAGCAGCCGGGGAAAGTGCGATTCGAAGCGGGAAAAGCTGTGCGTTTGTCGTTGCCGGAGGACAGGGAACCCGCCTGGGTTTTGACGGTCCGAAAGGATCATATCAGGTGACTGCTGTTAAAAACAAGTCATTGTTTCAGGTTCATTCGGAGAAAATTCGAAAAGCTTCGGATAAATACGGAGTAAAAATTCCCTTTTTGATTATGACATCACAGTTGAATTATAATGCGACCGTGAAGCATTTCGAGGAGAATGATTATTTCGGACTTGAACGGGAGACGGTGATCTTTTTTAAACAGGGAATGATCCCCTCACTTGATCTGTCTGGAAAACTGATTCTTTCCTCACCCTGCAATATTTTCAAAAATCCAGATGGACACGGCGGCAGCCTTACCGCTTTGGCCGGGAACGGAGTTCTCGACAAACTTGAGACAATGGGAATAGAATATATATCTTATTTTCAGGTTGATAATCCGCTTGTTCGTATAATTGATCCGGTCTTTATCGGTTTTCACGTACTTAAGAATGCCAAAATATCAAGCAAAGCTCTAACGAAAGCATATCCAGCCGAAAAGGTAGGCAATTTTGTAACTTTTGAAAACGGAACATGCGGAGTTGTCGAATATTCAGATCTTCCCGAGGAAAAAGCTTTTCTGAAAAACAGGGACGGTTCGCTGGTGTACTCGGCAGGATCGATTGCGATCCACATT
>JAEWVL010000405.1 GCA_023396665.1 Spirochaetota bacterium | reverse complement strand
AACAACGAAATCTTTTACTCCAAGCTTTATTGCCTTGGTAAGAAGATTCTCCTGCCCGAGAGCCGTAACCATGATTATCTTCGCATTCGGATCAAGCTGCAGGATTTCCTCGGCAGCCTCGATTCCGTCTTTTTCTCTCATAGTTATGTCCATTGTAACAAGATCCGGTTTAAACTTGCGGTACATATCAACAGCAATATTTCCGTTCTCAGCTTCTCCGATAATCTCATGCCCCTTGGGAGTGAGAGCATCTTTTACGAGTGTTCGCATGAATTTCGCGTCATCAACTATCAGGATTCTTGCCATTACCGCACTCCATAAAATCAACAAATTATACCGTTGCGAATGTATATTAATCAGCTTAATTGTTCAACAATTTTTTTACTTATTTCAGAAACCGGAACTATATTTCCAATAGCACCCATCTCAACCGCAACACGATTCATACCATACACGACGGAAGTCTGCTTGTCCTGTGCTATTGTGAATCCGCCAAGATCATGAATTTTCTTGATACCGTCGGCACCGTCCCGCCCCATCCCCGTCATTATCACCGCGATCAAACGCCAGTTACGCATCATCGCCGCTGAATTAAAAAGTACATCAATCGAGGGTCGATGTCCAGAAACCTTTGCACTTTTTTCCAAAACGATGAAATCGTCACCGACGTCTTCATGAACGAGCATATGAGAATGCCCGGGGGCAAGATACGCGTGTCCGTACTCTATTTTATCACCCGACTCAGCCTCTTTGACCTTGAAACTTGAGATTGAATCAAGCCGCTCCGCAAAAGCTCTTGTAAAACCCTCGGGCATATGCTGTACGATCAAAATCGCAGTCTGTAAACCTGAAGGAATCTTGTCCATTACATTTACCAGCGCAGTGGGGCCGCCGGTTGAGGTACCGATGACAACAATGTTCTTCTCATGTTCGCCGGCACGCCGAAAAAGGGGAAGGCGGTCATGAACCTTGTGTCGTGCCTCGGGTGAAAGACGATGTTTTTCGCTCTCGGGTATACTGATCTTTTCGCGAAGATCCTTGGCCGCATAATTAATCTTAGCCCGGGCTACCGCTTTCACCTTTGAAATCAGAAGCTGTGATATCTCCTGAAGGGAAAGCGACAGCGTGGATTGCGGTTTTGGAACAAAATCCACCGCCCCGAGTTCAAGCGCTTTAAATGTAGCATCGGTGCCGTGCTGGGTGAAAGAACTCAACATGATAACCGGTTTGGCATTACGAAGCATTATCTCTTTTAACGCTTCAAGCCCGTTCATCTCCGGCATCTCAATGTCCAGAGTGATCACATCAGGGTCAAGGACAAAACTCTTAAACACCGCATTCCTTCCGTTGGAAGCGGTTCCGACTATTTCTATCTCGGGATCTGATTCGAGTATGTCCGTTAATATGCGCCTGACGAGAGCAGAATCATCAACCACAAGGACACGAATCTTACTCATTCTCCCTCAAATTGTCAACTAGCTGCCTGAGAGAATTGATCTCGGGAAGAACCAGCAGCGTGCCGACAACTCTGTCATCCGCGTAATAAAATTCACAATCCATCGTAAGGGCGTAATTACTTGTTGTCGTGAAAGCGACCAGCATCGAATCAAGTATCGCCTGCATATAGTCTCTGACCAGAACAGGGACATCTGACAGAATCGACAAACCGGTTTTTTCAGAAAAAGCATTAACAACCGAGGAACCGATGATGTTGGTAAGCTCCTTTATCGCTGATTCGCCGTCTTCACCGAGAATTGAATCGGGAGCGCTCTCAGCACCATACAGATCATTCAACAGCATAAACCCGGAATCCTCGGGAACACAAAAGAGAACATTTCCGGTCACATCGCCAACCAGCGGCATGTAAACACCGACATACACCGAATTCTGTTCATGAAGACCCATCGATATCTTTTCGACAGGAAGCAACTGCACATTCGGTATAGACATATCAATACGCTTTTTCACTATCATCGACAGAGACTCAGCCGCTTTGGTAATACCGACATTGGCGAGTATCTTGATTTTCGAAAGGTCCTGTTCTGAAATAGCGAGACTTTTCTTTATGTGAGCATCAGTATCGCTGGAGCTTACCACTGAAGTAATATTCTCCTGTAATTCACTCTTGAACTGTTTCAAGGCTTCACGAACCTTTACATCGACATCCTCTGCCGGCTCAAGCATTTCAGTGATGTCTTCAGACTCTACCTGCTCATACTGCATATTGTTGTCATCTATTTCAGTTTTATCCTGGCTCTGGTTAACCGGGGATTGAACAGGTGTTTCCCCGATGGGTTCTTCGTCGTCAAAAAAAGGTTCTCCGATTTCGGGCAAATGCATTTCGTCTTCTAACGGGGTATCGACACCTTCAACCAAAAACCCTGACACCTCAAAATCAACTGCACTTTCGACAAGCGGATCTTTTGCATCTGCCTGGGCGAAATAGTCAAAACTTTCCTCTTCTTTAAGAGAGATATCCTGCACATCTTCGGCGGTAAATGTTTTTTGAATAAACTGGTTGTTCAGTTGCCGATATTCTTCGACCTCGGCGGTATTTAACTCGAGTTGACGCTGTTTATCTTCTGCAGACACTTTATCCTGTTCATTGATAACCATTGTTATCATGGAAGCTATATCCAGAATCAGCGCGATCGTACCGTCTCCGAGAATAGACGCACCGGCAATACCTTCTACCGTTCTGAAATTGGTTTCAAGGGACTTGATAACGATTTCGAGTTTACCCTCAAGTTCATCAACGATCAGGCCGATTTTTCTGTTGTTGTATCCCACAACAATAACGGGGATATCGGCCTCATTTTTGATTTTGCCGAGTATTCCAATAAAGTGACTCAGACGAATAAGAGAAAGAATTTCTCCTCTAAGGTTAATGACTTCATGCCCTTCGATCGTGGTGATATCCTTCTTGTCGATATTGATGGTCTCAATTACGTCGCTCAAGGGTATTGCGTACTTTTCCCTTGCGACATTGATCATGATCGCAGGAATAATGGCCAATGTAAGAGGAAAGGCCATAATGAAGCGGGTTCCCATCCCGAGTTCAGTCTCGATCTGTATGTTTCCCCCCATTTCCTGAACGACTTCCCTGACAACGTTCATACCGACGCCCCGGCCGGAAACGTCGGTCACTTTCTCGGCTGTTGAAAAACCGGGCTGAAATATGAAGGCGTAAATTTCGTTATCTTCAAGATTTGCGGCGGTTTCATCGCTTATGAGCCCGCGAGTTATTGCTTTTTGCTTTATCTTCTCTTTGTCTAAACCGCGGCCGTCGTCGGTAACCTCAACAAATATCTGGTTGCCCCCCTGATGGGCGCTCAAGGTAATAGTACCGTTCGCCGGCTTTTTAACAGCAATTCTCTCTGAAGTATCTTCAATCGCATGATCGATGGAATTTCGAATCATGTGCATAATAGGCTCGCCTATGACATCGATAACCTTCTTGTCAAGTTCGGTGTCTTCACCCTGTGTCACCAGCTGAACATCTTTCCCGCAATCACGTGAAACGTCTCTTACGAGACGGTTAAAACGCGAAAAAACCGACCCGATGGGCACCATCCGGGTCTTCATGATGCCCCCCTGAAGATCCTTTGCAATGCGGGCCATCTGTTCCATTCTGTTTTTGAATTCGTTCATCAGTGTTTTATCGACACGCATTTTCTTAAGCTCTTCAAAGAGGCGGAAGAAACCGGAGTTGGCGATTACCAGTTCACCGACATTGTTAAGCAGATCATCAAGTTTATCGACGGGGACTTTTACCGTTCGCAGCGTGGGAGCGTTTACCGAACCGGTCTTGTCGGCACGTCTTTCAACAAAATGGGCTTGTTCTTCATGCGTTTCATCATCCGGAACAGAAACTCTTTCCCGAAAAACAGCCGTTTCTTTGGCGGTTTGTACCTTTTCAAGCGGTGTATCGGCAACAACCGGTTCCGGTGACGTCACAACACTCTGCTCGACATACTCATCAGTGGAGACAGCAGTATACTTGAGAACGAATTTATCGTCCTTTCGAACAAGAGTAATCTGCGTAATGTCTATTTTATTCACGAGATCGACATTACAGGCATTGAACAGCTCATGCGGATCCTCATCAGTGAGAACGACAATCTTAACACATTCCTTTATTGTCTCGTCGGTAAGATTTTCTTCTTCGGGAACAGTCTTAATCACATTTGTAAGATTTTTTATGTTATTAAGTACGAGTTGAGCTTTCACCCACTTCATTGGTGCGTCTTTTTCAATATGAATGGAAAGCTCGTAGCACAGAAGACCTCCGTCAAGCCCCTTCTTCAGCTCCTTTTTTTCCTGTGTGGAGAAAAGCGTCTTGGGCGCAGCCTCTGAAACAGGTTCATCCCGGACGGTCTTCGAGGGAGCACTCTTAAGTTGCTGCTGATGAACCCTTCCAATCTCTTCAATTGTATCGGACAGATCAACATCTGGACGCTCACCCTTTGAGACAAGCTCTATCACTTTATTTATCTTATCAAAACACTTGAAAAGTAAATCGATTATCTCCGGGTTTATTCGCAAGGTCTTGTCCCGAACACCCTGCAAAAGGTTTTCCATTTTGTGGGCAAGCTCACTGAGATCGTTCAGGCCGACAAAAGCAGCAGAACTTTTCAGAGAGTGTGCAGCACGGAAGATGTTGTTGATGATATCCGCATCCTCGGGATTTTTTTCCATATCAAGAAGATTACGGTTAAGTTCCTGAAGCTGATCATCTGCCTCTTCCAGAAAAATATCCTGATATTCACCAAGTGAAAATGCCATATGCTGCACTCCGATTACTGTTTATCCGGCAAAAAACCCCGGCACTATTCTATTTACGGGCACCGTAACCTCTACTTTTCAGAGGAATCGAGCAACCCGGCTTTTTTCTTCATTTCATGCTGCAACTTGCGACCACTAATCTCTTCATCAGTATACAGCACATTCGCCAGACTGAGAATGATAATCAACCTGTCCTTCATGCGTCCAACACCCTTTATGAAATCTTCAGACACTCCTTCAATAAAAACAGAAGGCGGATCAATATTTGCTTCACGAAGCCGCACCACCTGCGAAACATTGTCAACAAGCAACCCAATTTGACGGGTATCGGACTCGATAACTATGATACGGCTGAATTCCGTCAACTTGGCGGGTTTAAAACCGAAACGAAGACGGACATCAACAACAGGTATTACGTTACCTCGAAGATTGATTACCCCTTTAATGAAGTTGGCGGTATTCGGGAGACGGGCTATCGGGGGGATACGCAATATCTCATGAACAGAGAGAATATCTACCCCGTAATTAACCTCTTCAAGCATGAAACTCACCAACTGAACGACCTGTCCCTCGGAAAGTTCCTCGCCGTCATCTGTACGCACCGCTCCGCCTTCGACCTGCCGACTTATCTCGCGGACAATTGACTCTTGCTTTTCAAGTAATTCCTGTATTTCCATATAGCCCCTTTTGCAAAGACCTTATATCCAGGCACTCTGAATATGTTACAATAAACCCGATAAAAACAGCCCTAGAGCTCTCCGTGCTTCTCTGGGGACTGACCAGAAGTCACTCCATCCTTCTTTTCAGGAACAATCTCTCCCATCAACCCTTCCTCAAGCATTGAAATAAGGGACGTAGCCTTTTGAATGATATTATCTTCGACAGAAGAATCAATATCGCGAAGCTGAAAATATTCGTCACATATATTAAGAGCTGCCAGGATCGCTATTTGAACAAGATTGGGATTGGCCATACTTTTCCCCACCTCATCCATTTTGCTGTCTACGTAGCGTGCAAGCTTCATTATATACTCAGGAGAAGCATCCCCCTGAATATTATAGGTGTTTCCGTAAATTGTGACTTTCACCTTATCGCTATACATCGAATTATCCAAGTGTACACCTAATCACCAGTACTTGCCCAAACTTTATCATTTTTCGTCATCTTCGACAATTATGAAATCATCGTCATCACTGTCATCTTCAGCATCATCGTCAATTATGATATCATCATCGTCGTCAATGGTAATATCTTCTTCTTCGTCGTCATCAAGAAGGATGATATCATCATCGTCATCATCAAGCATGACCTCTTCGTCATCTGATTCGATCTCATCACCGTAACCTTCTTCATCATCCTCGGCCTCGTCGATTACGATCTCATCATCTTCTTCCTCGTCCATTTCCGGTTCTTCATCGACGACAATTTCCTCTTCATCGTCATCGGCAACGATCAGAATATCCTCATCGCTCTCGTCAGTTACGTCCTCGACATCGATATCCTCTTCAGAAGGCTCAGGGATGGCTGTAACCGCTGCCGCTACCGGCTTCGCAGCCGCCACAGGTCTTGTTGGTCGGGCAGGAGCTGAATCTCCGGCAGGTATGGCCCCGGATTGAATCGTCTCCATTTTTCCGAGAAGATTGATTATTTTCTTTTCAAGTTCGTTTTCCTTGCTCCTTAACTCTTCAAGTTCCTGAGTGGTATCGTCAAGATCTCGCTGAATTCGGGCTATTTCCTGTTCTTTTTCTTCAAGAGAAAGGCGAACATCCTCAGCTTCATGCTTTAGGCTCTCGTTGTCGTTCTCAAGACGGGAGTTTTCTGTTCGCAAATCGCTTATAAGTTGTAATGCTTTTATGACCCGGCTTTCAAGCTCTTCAAGTTGCTGCATCGATATCATATTCAAGACCTCCGTTCAATAACGCAAATATATCATTTCGTGAGAGAAAATTCCACTGAAACACAAAAACAATGATCACATCTCATTTTACTGCACATTTCTCATTTTGACAGTTTTTCACTGGCATTATGCCGCTTTTTTGTTTTTTTTATCAAGTACTTTATCTGCTTAGGGTTTTTGCTCTTTTTCCCCCTTCGCTCTCCCCCTTTTTATCCTTCTGTCCCAAAAGATTGTCCAAAACTCTTTGTTTTCCGACTCTTCATAGCAAACAGCATATGAAGCAATATTATAGCTAGTAGCAATATCGTCAGTACTTACTTGTGCATTAAGCCCACTATCGACAATTTCATCCAGAAAACGATCAATTGCTATGCGATAAATCAAGCTAACGGAGACTTTAAAAACAAGACGCTCACTAACCCCATATTCATAACACATAGAATCAAGACAAACGTGCCATATCTTATATTTACCCTCTTTTGAAAGCCCCTGATATGCAACTGCTTTCATCACACTTGCAGTTTTCTGTCGGTATACAGCTCTTGTTTTGCGCATCAAAGCCGCAAGAATATCACTCACTGAAACACCGAGACGATCAGCCGCTTTCAACACTTTTTCTTTTCTTTCTGTCGATATGGTTATACTTGTATTAATTTTATCCATCCATCCCCCAAAAACAATTGAAATAATTCATGTATAATACGTTTTCGACATTCATTATTATCGAATTTTTTTGGATGGAGGCTGCAATTCATGGAAATCATCACTTACAACGACACGAAACACCGGAGTCAGGTTATCGAACTCTGGAAAGCTGCCCTTAATTATACACAACCGCGAAATACACCCGGAAAAGCAATCGACCGGAAATTGGCGATGAAAGATGATCTTTTCTTTGTCGCAGATCAAAATGGCCTAGTTTTGGGGACAATCATGATCGGATATGACGGCCACAGAGGGTGGATATACTCACTTGCGGTTGATCAGCAACAGAGAAACAAAGGAATCGGTAGACTGTTAACTCAGCACGCAATAAAAGTATTGACTGCACTCGGATGTCCGAAAATCAACCTGCAAATTCTACCCGACAATACCTCAGTAAAGTCATTTTATGAAAAAATTGGCTTTAGAGAGGAAAAAAGAATAAGCATGGGAATGGAAATTGTGGAAAACAACAAAGAACAGTAAAAAATTCTTGTAATCCCTCGTGTTTATTGAATATATTTGTACTCGTCAACAATATATGATCATGTGAGTCGATCGGGGGAACAATGGAAAAGCGTCATCAACCGCGTATACATAAAAGAATGAAAGCTGAAGTACATACAAGTGAAGGTATGACATACAGCACTGCAATTGATATCAGCAAAGGCGGCATTTTCATAACGACGCCGGATCCGCTTACAGAAGGTGAAAAGGTCACGTTAAGCATAAAACTTGACGACGGAAAAACCGTATCGGTGAAAGGCATCATACGATGGTCTCGCCTGGATGATGACGACAACCCCGCCGGCATGGGGATAATGTTTGACGAAATGAGCGATGAGGACAATGAAAGCATCAAGAAGATAACCTCTTGATAGTGAACTAATTCACTTTTTGAGCTGAAATGACTACTATTATACAGGCATGCAGCTCAAGAGTACACTCGATCCCCTTATATCTGCTGTATCTGGCAAGCAGATGCCTTTTTTCCATTTCTGCGGCAGAAATGATGTTTTTTGCCCTGGTTATCGATGATCGCATGTCCTTGCCCTCGTTTTTCATTTGCAATTCATAGCGGGCAATTTTGTCATTTAACTCTGAAATCTGTTTTCGGTATGATTCGTTGATCTTTTCTATTTCAGGATCTATCTTTAATTCAAGATTTTCCAGCATATCATCTTTTTTGTTGTCTATTTTATTTCTCAGCCGTATCAGCGCCTTCTCGTAAAGCCCACTCGTCGCTTCAAGAATTTTGTATACACGAGAAAAATCATTCACCTTGCCACAACGGCCATAAAGACATGAAATAAAAAAACGATCCTCAATGTCATTCTGGGAATTTCCGGATAAAGGAATGTAAACAGGTACAAATTCAACGTTGGTTTCCGAACTGACATAGGTAGCACTGAAACAGAAAAGGATACCCTCTCCTTCCTCATCCCCCCGATACTCAACACTGGCACAACGATAG
>JAEWVL010000403.1 GCA_023396665.1 Spirochaetota bacterium | reverse complement strand
AGACTACATTAACAATATGCCGTTTTTTATGAGGGGATATCGAATCGGAAACATAAACGATATCCTTTACGGCAATATCGATATCGAGCTCCTCACGAAATTCCCTAACCAGAGCCTCCGGCAGACTTTCGCCGAGATCAACCCCTCCGCCGGGGAGCAACCAGTACTTCTTGTTCTTCTTTTTGTGACAGACAAGCAGTACCCGGCCGTCTTTTACCAGAAGACCGGCAACCCGAATTCTGATTTTCTGCACTAGCGCCATGAGTCCCGCACATCCTTATCAGTTAATCCCGCGTATCAGAAAAATCAGCCCATGCCCTGAACAAATCTAACACAGACCAGAAACCCGAATAAACTCCGGGAAAAGTATTCTTATATGTTGATCTTTTTCTCGCTTATCCCCTGCAACACATTTCGTGCGGCTTCGGTCTCTGCTCGCCGCTTGCTCGAGCCTCTGCCTTCGGAAATAAACATATTGTTTATATACAGGCCGACCACAAAATTTTTCTGATGATCGGGACCCGATTCGGATACAATTCTGTATTCGGGTTTCTTCTTGTACTTTTTTTGTACAATTTCCTGCAAAGCGGTTTTCGGATCACTCATTGTCGGCAGTTTATCGACACTGTCAATATACTTTTTCAGATTGGTCAGCACAAAATGCTTTGCTTTTTTCATACCGCAATCGAGATACATCGCCCCGATGATCGCTTCCAGAGTGTTTGCCAGTATAGAGGGGCGCTCGCGGCCGCCGCTGTTTTCTTCGCCTCGCCCGAGCAGAATGAAAGAACCGATTTTAAGTTCATCTGCCACCTTCGCAAGTACGACCTCAGAAACAACCGTCGATTTTATCTTCGCGAGATCGCCCTCATGATAATCACTGAAGCGTTTAAATAGATACTCGTTGACAACAAGTCCGAGAACCGAATCACCGAGATACTCAAGGCGTTCATTTTCTTTTACCGGGTATGGTACTTCGTTAACATATGAGCGGTGAGTGAGAGCGCGCTGAAGTATATCCCTGTTTGTAAAGCGTGTTTGAAGAATTCGCTGTAAATCGGCCAGCTCGGAGGATCGTTTCCTTGTGATTGTTTCTTTCATGGTCAGAAGCCTGAATTTCTCTCAACTTCGCCTTTGTGCGGGGAATAAACCGAATGGTACAAATAGAAAACGGGAGCCAATTGACTCCCGCTGTTACAGCAAAACCCGGACATTCTCAGGCTTCCACAACCTTGGCGGTCTTTGTAAGCACTTCAACACCCTTATATGTCATGCAAAACGGACAAACGCGATGGGGCATTGAAAAGGCACCGCACTTCGGACAAGGACGAAGATCAGGTACTGAAATGGCCTTATTCGCCATACGCATGCGTGATTTGGATTTTGAACTTTTCCTCTTTGGTAGTGCCACGGTATATCTCCACGTATTATTATATCTGAATCAGCTATCGGCCCAGACTGTCATAACTCCTGAAAAAGGAGGATACAAACAGCAAATCAAGGCAACAACAAACAAAGCACAAGTTATTTTCGACACGGTTTTTGTCAAGCGGTAAAACCGAATCAAATCCGCTGAAACGCTTATATGCCGGCCAAACGCTGTTTTGCCAACTCGGCGATCTGGGTACCGGGTGCTTCTTTTATTACCTGCGAAAACAGCTCTTTCGCCTTTTCCGCATCTTTTTTCAGCAGCATCACCCGTCCCATATTATAAACAAGCTCGGCATGTAATTCAGTTGAACCGTACTCCGAATCCGCAAGTGCGTAAGTATCATAGGCAAGATCGTAGTCTTTCATCTCTTCGGCACACAGCGCGGCCTGTACCATTGCAAGCGGTCGAAATTCCGACTTCTGTTTCTCGTTATAGTAACGGTGATACAACTCACCGGCCTTTTCGAAATTTTCGGCCTTAAAATACAAGCCGGCAAGAATATAATCGGCCTGCTCGTGAATGTAGCCGCGCAAAGCCTTTTCACGGAGCTGTTCTACATCGGCTGCGGCCTTTGCAGCCAGTTCTTTAACCTTGGGAGACTCGCTCTGCATACCGGTATGATATTCATCCATGATGCTTTCGTACGAGGCATACATGGCCCGATTATGCAAATCAAAAAAGATGGCTGCTGAAACAACAACTACCGTTAGAATGCTACCGAAAACTGTCCAGAAAATGACGCTTTTCTTGTGCTTCGCGGTAAAAGCGGCAATTTTTGCCAGAAGAGCTTCAAGAGGATTGTGAAATTCCTGTTTCTTTTTCATGCCTGGGTATCCTTATCCTCTACTTTCAGTTTGATCAGATCGCCGATCGTCGCGGTGTTTGTTCCTTTCACATCAAGAATCTTTTTCATCTCTTCTTTTTCAGACTGAATCTCAAGATGCTTTATAGAAAGTGATATCTTCTTTTTCGCGACATCCACGCCGAGCACGACGACTTCGACCGGGTCACCGATAGCATAAAGACCTTCGGCAGTTTCCAGTTTATTACGAGAAATCTCAGAAACGTGAACAAGTCCTTCAACATTCTCATCGAGTTTCACAAAAACACCGAAGGGTTTGACACTGCTTACTGTACCCTTAACGCGCGAGCGAACCGGAAAACGTTCACGTATTTCATCCCAGGGAGATTTCTCAAGCTGCTTGATACCGCAGGATATCTTCATCTCCTGCTTGTTAACCGACAGGATCTTAAAGGATATCGTATCACCCTCTTTATAGCCCGCAAGAGGGTTCTTGACCGAGTCATCCCAGGTGATATCGGAAATATGAATAAAACCGTCTATCGTCGGTGTCAGTGATACAAAAATACCGAATTTCACAACACTTTTTATCACGCCGCTGTGAACCGAGGAAACGGGAAAATCACCGGCGATTTTGTTCCAGGGATTCTCCATGGTAGCCTTGATACTCAAGACGATCGAACGCTCCTCAAGATTTTTGCTGAGCACTTTCACCTTCACCGCATCGTGTGCCTTGTAAAGCGATTTCGGATTAGCGGCTTTCTTAAGCCATTGCAGTTCTTCACTTGCTACAAAGCCCTCGACACCCTCTTCCAGTTCGACAAAAAGACCGAAGTTGGTCACTGTAGTCACGACACCGTCGATCACCGCGGCGTCAGGATACTTCGTCTCAACACCTTTCCAGGGGTCTTCTTTCATAAGTTTAAGCGAAAGCGCGATTTTCTTGTCATCGGTATTAATGTTGAGAATTTTGAATCGTTTGGTGTCACCGATTTTCACGATTTCCTTGCGCTTGTAAACTTTGCGCCAGGTTAGATCATTGTTATGCAGAAGCGCTTCGAAACCGCCAATATCGACGAAGGCGCCGAACTCGACAAGGCGGACAACAGTGCCCTCGATCTCGTCACCGATTTTGTAAGCGGTCACTATTTTTTCCCATGCTTTCTCGCGAATCTCCTCAACAAAAGCCCGTCGTGACAGAAGTACACTTTTTTTCTTTTCATCTATTTTGAGAATACGCATCTCGTATTCTGTTTTGTCCTGTTGTGCGCGTTTAAAATTGATATCCGCAGCGGCACTCTTCGGAAGAAATCCCGTATATACACCGAAATCAACCACTGCACCCGTAGCGGTCAGACGATCGATGCGACCTTTAACAGTCTGCACTTTCTCCTTATCGTACCACTCGGAGAATTTGCTCCATTTTCCAATCATTTGCGCCATGCGATATGACAGCGAAAACATGCCATCGGTGGTTTTCCTGGAACGCAGAAACACTTCAATCTTCGCTCCGGTCTCAGGAAGCTGTTCAAACTCGGATCGGGGAACTCTTCCCTCGGTTTTACCGCCGATATTGACATACACATAATCGGCATCAACCGAAACAACTTCACCTTCAGAAATCTTGCCCGATTCAACATCGTCGGGAGCATCATTCATGAGAGCTTCCATTGTTACGTCGTCTTCAAATCTCTTGTCCAGATTTTCCATTACACCTAACACCTGCATAAATAGTGGAGAGCCGCGAACCGGCGAAACAGGAAAAGACGGCGATTAACGCTCGTCGTATCCCCCCGCCAGAAATCACCAGCGCTAAGGTTCAGCTCTCACGCGCCGTCAAACAACAATAAATCGTTGCAGTACCGTCAACAACAATACAGAATAATTTTCGACAACCGGAAGGAGCGGATGTTGATATCACTTCTGCAATTTCGCGTTAATCATTTCGACAAACAGCTGTACAACCTCGTCGGCACTCATATCTGAAGAATCGATATATATCGCATCGGAACAACGAACAAGCGCTCCGACAGGGCGTTTCATGTCGTCAGAATCACGCAGAATAATCTGATTTTTTATGCTGTTAAAGTCAAGATTTTTTCCGGCGGCATCGTATTCGCCGCAGCGCCGTCTGGCTCGCACATCAACAGAAGCGTCAAGATATATCTTGATATCCGCATCGGGAAAAACAACCGAGCCGATATCGCGTCCGTCCATAACAAGCGAAGTCCGCATCGCCCATTCACGCAGAAGCCCGGTAATATGATTTCTCACAAAGGGCAGGGATGCGATCTGAGAAATTGATTTCAGAAGCGTCTCGTCGCGGAGCAGTGCCGTTACGTCATCACCGCAAAGAAAGGTCTGCGTTGAACCGTCATCGTTGAATTGCTGCTTCATCTGCAAAGACGCAATCTTCTGCTCGGTCGGAGGCATACCCTCTCTGAGAAAAAACAGAGTCGCGGCTCTGTACAGAGCCCCCGAATCCACATAGAGCAGACCTGTCTCAATTGCGGCACGGCGCGAAATGGTGCTTTTCCCGGAACCGGCCGGTCCGTCAACCGCTACGACAATCTTTTTCATATTTCTCCGCAAAGTGCTCATTAGAATTGTTTTCTTACAGTACCGAAAAACAGTGAAGGCCGAAGCCTGGCCGAATAATGCAGGAAAGAGAAGAACGCCGGTGATACAGCGGACTTGTCCCGAATTCAGAATATAAACTCAGACTTCGTCGTAAGAAAACTCTTTTATCTCCGAAAGTTTCGGAAGATCTGTCAGACGAGAAAGCCCGAAAAAACGCAAAAATTCGTCAGTCGTGCCGTAGGCCAGAGGGCGTCCCGGAAGTTCTTTTCTGCCAACCGGTTTTATCAGATTGCGCTTCATAAGGCCGGCGACGATCATTCGCGATGAAACGCCCCGAAGCTCATCAATTTCAGCGAGAATGATCGGCTGTTTGTATGCGATTATACTCAGAGTCTCCAGCATACTTTTCGTAAGAGGCTCTTTTCTGCGAAAGCCCATTATTCGTCTAATATCCTTTGAAAAAACCGGATTCGTCACAAACTGAAATCCATTGGCAATTTCGATCAGTTTCATGCCGCCGTCACGCTCTTCGTATTCGTCGACAAGCGAATCGAGAATTATTTTTATATCAGTGGGATCCATATTGAAATTTTTCGTAAAAAAAGACAGCGGAAGGGCTTCGTTTGAAAGAAACAGTAAAGCCTCGAAAATTGCACGAATTTCGTGTTCGCCCTTCTCGGCACTTTCTTCCGGTGACAATTCGTCGTCGGCATCTGAATTCGCCGCATCCGTGTTCTCAGGGTCTGCAGAGGCCGATTTATCCGGAACACCTTCATTTTCAACAGAAGAGCCGGGATCACTCACGGAGGTATCAGTCGTTTGATCCGCGAGCACAGCATGTCCGTCATCTTTTGCGCCCATCGCTGATTCGACGGGAGCATTTTCCTCAGCGGCATCCACTTTGTTTTGCACAGACTCTTTATCCATCACCCTTACCCGAAATAAACGGCATTACTTACCAGAAAGCAAAAAACCGGCATTAATTACAAATTAATTTTCCCGGGAAGATTCAAAAAGAAGCGGGGGAGAATTCTCTCAAGTGATCAGGCTTTCCGGAAGGAAGACCGAACTGCTATTGGTGCGTAAGGTCGAACGACGCTATTGACTCATTCACCTCAAAACATCTGAAAAGATGAATGGTACCGAAAACCTGATGCTGTAAAACCTTTACCTTGTGCATTTTCGCCAGTTCCAGCGCCGCCAGAAAAGTGGCAACAACTTCACCGACAGAAGGTATCGCGTGAAACAGGTGTTTGAAGGTTATCTGTTCTTTCTGACGAAGCATGTTAATAATCAGGTCGATCCTGTCGCTTACCAGTATCTCGTCAAAAATGATCTCCTTTTCTTCAGGCTTGGTGCTTTTTCCCATAACGTCGACAAAAGCGTTGAGAAGGTCGAACAGCGACATAGAAGTGTATTCACCATTTTCAATCAACTTGGAGAAATCGTTCTCACGATTAAATGTCTCAGAATGAATATCGTAACGATCTTTCAGCTGCCTCGCAGTCTTCTGAAAACGCTTGTACTCAAGCAATTTTTCGATAAGTTCTTTCGGCAGCGGGGGGATAAAAAACCCGTCTTCCATTTCACTGGTCGGAAGAAGAGCCTTCGATTTGTAATACAAAAGCTCAGAGCCCATCTGTATGAATTCTATCGCGACACTGACCGAACGCAGCTCCATCTCCTTGAGATAGAGCAGATACTGACGGGTAATTTCTGCCAGAGTGACATCAACAATATCAATTTTTGACTTCTTGATAAGATTCCACAGCAGGTCGAGCGGCCCGTCAAAGTTTTCGATGTGAAGAATACACGATTGATTCTGGACTGTTTCGGAATTTTCTTGACTCATAATAACGATGCCGGCTTTCGCCGGCAGCCTTTTCAGGAATTTAGCGCTTTTTCAGCGGCTTTCTGCAATCTTTCCGGGGGGAAGGG
>JAEWVL010000374.1 GCA_023396665.1 Spirochaetota bacterium | reverse complement strand
CATTTCGCGGTCGGCCTCTGTCGTGAGGGAATAGATTTCGATTCGATGGACGGAAAACCCGTTCACCTGATCATTCTTGTCGCTGCCGGTGAAAACCAGCACAAACACTATCTGTCGCTTCTGTCGAAGATCATGACGGTTCTTAAGGATAACGACATCAAGGATCAGATTATCCAGTGCCGCAGTCCTCAGGAAGTTATGGATGTGTTAAAAGGTGCGGCAGAGTGAACAGCCCCTGTAAAGCAGCTGTTTTTGCGGCAAGCTGTTGCTCTTTGCGGCGCTGCCGCAGCGAACGCGGCAGCCTTTGAACTGTCTCCAGTTCGGGCGCATGTTGCCATTCAATTTTTTACTTTAAAGTGTTAAGGGGGGGGGATACGGCCAGCTGAAATCCCCTTCTGTACGCTTCCCGGGTGAAACACCGTGTAAAATTATCGAAAATCCGTCCCCGCTTTCAACTGCACCGCAACAATCACTTGACACCGGCCCGTCAGCATAAATAACGTCCGCACATTCAAATTCGGAGCTGTGTTATGAAAAGCAGTACCAGTTTCACCGCAAGTCCCTTTCATGTCGACGATTCTCTACTTTTTTCCCGAAGACCCCGACTAAAGCACTTCATTGTTTTGTTTCTCGTTGTTTCCGTTCTCGCTGTCATACCGAAGGCCATAATGGCTTCCGATTCCGAGAACGTTACACACATAATGACAAGTCTCGTATTCGAGATCGGTTTTGTCATCTTTGCCGCCAAACTCGGGGGGATGCTTTTCGAAAAGATAAATATGCCCTCGGTTCTGGGAGAGCTTGTCATAGGTATTCTGATAGGGCCCTATATGCTTGGCGTTATCCCCTTTCCGGGATTCGAACACGGCCTGTTTCCCCTGCCTGCAAGCGGAACATTGCCGGTATCTACCGAACTCTACGGAATAGCGACAATAGCCTCAATAATTCTCCTTTTTTCCGCCGGTCTTGAAACCGATTTTACCCTGTTTCTGCAGTTCTCGCTGGCCGGTACAATTCTGGGAATAGGCGGTGTGGTTTTCTCTTTCCTTTTCGGTGCACTGACAGCGGTTTTCATGTTGCAGATTCCCTTCATGGATCCACGGGCCCTTTTTCTTGGAATAATGAGTACCGCCACATCGGTGGGTATCACCGCGCGCATCCTTTCCGAATGCAGAAAGATGGACTCGCCTGAGGGCGTGTCGATAATGGCGGGAGCCGTTATCGATGATATTCTCGGTATCATTTTGCTGGCGATAGTTCTTGGTATTACCACTTCAGATAACGCATCAGGGGCGATTCAGTGGGGAAGTATCGGTCTTATCGCCCTGAAGGCGATCGGTGTATGGCTGGCCTTTACCGTTATCGGATTGATCTTTGCCCGACACATCAGCAAGTTTCTGAAGTTCTTCAAGAATGTGGCGATTTTCTCGGTTCTTGCACTGGGTCTGGCTTTTATTCTCGCCGGAATTTTTGAGAAGGCCGGTCTTGCCATGATTGTCGGGGCCTATGTTATGGGCCTTGCGCTTTCCCGCACCGATCTGAGTTATGTAATACACGAGCGTCTGCATACGATTCAGCTGCTTTTTGTGCCGGTGTTTTTTACCGTCATGGGAATGCTGGTTAATCCCGCGAAACTCATGTCCAAAGAGGTGTTGATTTTCGGACTCGTCTATACACTTGGCGCGATTATCGCAAAGATACTGGGCTGCGGGCTTCCATCGCTTCTGATGCGCTTCAATCTTCTCGGTGCCCTTCGTATCGGTCTTGGAATGGTGCCTCGCGGTGAAGTCGCGCTCATCATCGCCGGTATCGGTCTTTCCAACGGTTTTCTCGATGACACCGTTTTCGGTGTCGCCATCATGATGACGCTCTTTACGACGGTTGTTGCACCGCCCCTGCTGAAGAGCTCTCTGAACGTGGAAAAGCGCGGTACGAAGAAAGAACTGGGTGGTAAGGAAAAAGCGGTTGTCACAATGGATATCGCTTCACCCGGTCTCGCCAAAATTATTGCGGATAGAATTATAGAAAGCTTTCACAACGAGGGTTTCTTCATTAATGTAACAGAACTGGCGAAACGAACCTATCATATCAAAAAAGAAGAGATAGACATACTCTTTTCGGTCGGTGCGGACGGGATCGAATTCGTCACCGATGAAGAGGATATACCTTTTGTAAAAAATGTTCTGTACGAATCACTTCTCGCTTTCGCTTCCGATATCGGTGATGTGAGCGCCGTCGTTGATTCGATCGACAGAAAACAGATCGTCGCAAAAGGCCGGTCGAACAAGTTACAGGTTAGAAAATTTCTCAAGATGAAAAATATTTTCCCTGAGCTGAACGGCAAAACCAAAGATGAGATTCTGCACGAACTCGTTCATAATCTTTTTCTGAACGGAGAAATCGCCGATTTTGATGATATTCTCAACAGTATCAAAGCCCGCGAAGCGGTTATGAGTACAGGTCTTACCGACGGTATCGCCATCCCCCATGCGAAAACCAATTCGGTGAAACAGCTTGTTGTCGCAATGGGCATCAGCCGTGAAGGCGTCGATTTCGAATCACTTGACGGAAAAAAATCAAAAATATTTTTTATGCTGCTTTCGCCCGACAATGTCTCCTCTTCGCACTTGCAGATGCTCTCGAATATCACATCGATTTTTTGTGATGAACAGAACAGAGAGACTCTGATCGAATGCAAAACACAGCCCGAGCTCTACGAGTTCTTTTCGAAGTAAGGTTTAGCGCGACAGTTTTGCTGTTTGCATGGGCGCTTGTATCTTTTTAACGAAATAATGGCGGTCTCCTTTCCGGAGCCGCCTTTTCCTTTTTGTGCATAGCGAACCTTAATAAAGCCAAAGTTTTTTTCTGCCGATAGAGTTAGTGGTGATCTCTGTCTGCTGTGCTTGCCGCTATCCCCCCGCGATAGTACATTAGGCCTCAGAACAGGGAAAAATTTGTTCAGGATACGCTATGACCGAGTCTCTTTCGTTATTCGACCTAATCGCCGCAGTTGATGCGATGACGTTTCGCGGTCCCGTCGCCCGACCCATGAGCGAAGATAAAAGGGGGCAGTCGGGCGTCCCGCGCTGTCATGAGGGAGCGTCTGTCGACGACGAACCGCCCACGGCAATCGTTATGCCCTACGAGTACGCCGAATCGTTTGCGCTGAGAAACGAGTGTGACTCCTTTACCGTTTACGAGGTCGAGGGTTTCGGTGTCGGCAAAGGCGCCATTTTTGACTTTATAATTGAAGATAATGCCCGATTAAGAAAGATATTCGATCTGTACGATCTGCGTCTGCAAAATGAATCCGGGCAAAGCGTTTCAATGCAAGCGGCGACAGCTGTGGCGAAGAGCGCTTCCTCTGCGGATACACTGCAAGAGAATGAAACCCTGAAGGCTGATGATACAGATGATTATTTCGGTGAGCTGCTTGAACTTCAGTTGAGCGATGAAGCTGACGATATCCCCCTTACTTTTGTTGACGGTGAACAGGGTGATGAGCCGGAGATCTTTTTCGAAGAGATGCACATCGGTGATGAGCCAGGCCAAAACAAGGGATTAGCGTCTGAAACGACTGATCCGGCTGTGACCGCAGACACTTCAGTGTCTGCGGCGAATGAGGGAAATTCGCCGCATGATGCCGTGGACCTGGTGAACAAGCGGGTAGATTCCGTTGAAATCGCCGCCGAAGCGGAAATGTTCGAGACACCGCAGGAGCGCCTGGATCATTTTAATCCGACGATGCACACTCCGGTGACGCACTATCCGCTTCGCGAAGAGGAACTCGAGGACATTGAAGCGGATATCGAAGCCGAGCCTTCGCTTATCATCGAGGAACGTCTCGACGACATCTACGAAAAGCTTTCCGAGTACCGCAGAACCGGCATCGATATAACCGATTCGGTGATTCTTCTCAATTCTGACAGTGACATCGAACGGCTGCTTAATTCGAATACGCCGCTCGAGGCGGGTGAATTACGAAAGCTGCTCAATCATTTTGACGCCCTGATCGGAAAATTGCCCGATAAGGACCGCGAGGCCTTTGCGCGCTCTGAATATTTTTCTCTCTATCTTCATATCATGAACCAGCTGGAATCGCAAAATGGCTGATATGCATTCAAAAACGGAAGCTCCCGACATAAGCGATCGCATTTTCGAGATCGAGGATACGCCGAACGAGTATTTCATCGACCTGTCGGTAGACGCGCCCGAAGCGGTCGAACTCGCCGAAGACAATATGCACTCCCTGTCGATGAAACGCGAGGACAAGCTCATACTCGACATCCTGACCGAAGCGACAAGAGCGAAAACACTTGAAGAACTCTATCAGGTCATCGTCTTTTCCACTCTCGGCCAGACCTCATCATCGGTCGGTGCCGTCATCGTTCCTTCTGCGTCAATTGCAGAGAAATGGCGTATCGCCGAATATCACGGGTTTCGGCTGAAAAACGCGAACATATCGTTTCGGCAAAAAGATGACATCTTTCGCCGGGTTGTCGAAGACAATGAGATAGTCGATATTAGCCGTTATGAAAAACAGACGCAAAACGTTACCGAATACAACAAGTTCCGCTCGCTGCAGGCGCAATTGCTTGTTCCCTTCAGTGTCGACAAACAGGTAAAATTTGTATTACTGCTTGGCGCAAAGATCACCGGCGTCGCCTTCTCCGGGAAGGACTACGGTTTTCTTAAAGTGCTGCATCAGCTGATCGAGGCGCTTTACTCTTCAATCGATGAGCGCGATCAGCTTCGTGAGACGGTGAAGACCGTCACCGAAAGAGGCGAGCGCATCAAGCATCTTGAGAACACGCTTGAAAAGATTCGACGCGAACAGAGTCGTCAGAAATATATCGAGCTCATCGAAGATCAGATGAAGTTCTCGGGTGTCAACGCATACGCTTTTTTCCGTCTCGACGAGATCAGCGGTGTGTTCACGCTTTTGTTCAGCGAACAGAAGGATGCGCTCTCGCTGCGCCGTTCCTCGTTTCAGATTGATCCGGACAGTTCTCTGGTAACATACTTCTCGACCGTTCAGGGACACGGTGTTATCGAGAATCCTGTCAGCAACGAACTTCTCGCATCGGTGTTCGACACCGCGTTTTTAACGAATATCAACATGTTCGCTTTCGTTCCCTATTATCTCGCGGATCGTGTCTGTGGATTTCTCATCTGTCTTCGCGTCGACTACGAATTGTTTTTGCGCAATACGGAGATTATTGAACGACTGACGAGAAATGTGCTGCAGCATGAATTCGCGCGACAAAGCCTTGTCTATCGCTCGCAATCGGTTGACACGCTCGAAGCGCTGTTCGCGAGAACGCTTCGCGAAATAAGCGAGTGCAGCAGGCTTTCCATTCCGGTCGGCGTAATCCGTTATGTCGTCGCAAAGAGGGATACGCTTCCGCTTGACGCCGCCGAAGTTATGAAAATTGCTTCAGGCTATCTTGCGAAAAACGAGTATACCTTCAGAAGCGGCACCGACACCTTTCTCGCGGTGTTTCCCGGCCGCAAGCGTTCCTATGTCGTCAAGGCCGCGCGCATCATTAAAAAAATGTACAGTGCGTCGGGCTACGAAAGCGAGCTCGTCGTTTATTACGCCGAAACGGCCGCACAGTACAGCAGCCTCGTAACAAAATTACTTTGAAGTGAGCGGCCACGCTTCGGCCATTGTTTTGCCCGCATCACTTTCTGTTTGTGCGATCATTTCAAGCAGCGGGGGGATACGCGTACTGTAATCGCTTTCGTTCAATGCCGGATTCTCAAGTATCATGATTATATCCCCGTATAGCGCAGAGCTTTTGTTAAAACTGTCAATCAATGTCCCGTAGGGAGCCTCTTTGCCGAAACGTGCGGCGATAAAGGCTGCGTTATCGCTTCGCGAATAACGACCGAAAGAAAACCACACCGGCAGCAGCTTCTTCCATCCCCATTCTGGTATTTCATTGTTTCTGATTTCTTTCGCAAGCGCGAGGCAGGCTTTTGATCCGGTTGCAATGTTTATCATGGGTACTTGTATCCCCCCTAATTCGCCGGCATTTCGCGCCCATATCTTCGATTCGTCATATCGCTTTTCGCCCTTGCGAAAGACCAGACAGGAGTAGCCATCGCCCAGACCGAAATTCTTATGGAAAGATTTAATGCCCCTCAAAAAAGTTTCTATCGGCGCACGGGAAAAGTGCGTCTCGTTACGGACAAATTTGTTAGAAAAGCCGGGTTCGATATAGAAGAAATCATTTTCATCATAACCGGTCAACAGCGCCGCGTGAGGAAAAAAGAAGCTGTCTTCGGTATGAACATTGTAATCGTAGAAAATCATAACCGGATAGCCCTGAGAAAGCAGACCTTTGATGCAGTTTGTAATGAGCTGAGAATCTCCGGTTCCGTAAAGGTCACGGCGAAGACCGAGATGCGATGCCCCGAATGTAATGCCGTTCATGACATCGGAGATCGGCATAAAGGTGACGAAACGATCTTTGTAGAAAGCGCCATACGAGTAAGCGGTTAACCAGTTATAATATTCAATCGGTTCGGTGATGCCGGCCCATTCGCCTATCATCTGAATGCAGGTGGTGATGCAATAGGCCTGAGAATGTGATATCC
>JAEWVL010000289.1 GCA_023396665.1 Spirochaetota bacterium | reverse complement strand
GTTCGACACAAGGAGCAATCGCCAAAGACCGATTTGGAAGAATTTTTACCGGTGACGAGGCACAATCGGTATTCGGAGCGGACGGTGCTGCTGTTCTCGTTCTACAGTCACGGGTGGAATATTTCTCCGACCCACACTCGTATTCACGACTGATACAAAACGTTATTCAGGAGCATCGCTGCATCGACAAACGCAGAATTGCCGGCTACGGTTTCTCTCAGGGGGCGGCCTTCGTACAGGAATTGGCAATGTATGATTGCAGCCTTTTCAAAGCGGTCGCGTCGGGAAGCTCCTACTATTCCGCCTCTCCCCTCGAATTATTCAAAGCTGCGAGAGTACAATTTTATTGTGCGACATCGAAAGACGATAAGGGGATATTCGAACAGGGACATGTCACGGCGATGCTGCTTTCCATGCTCTGCCCGAATTCCCGTTATGTGGAATACGAGAACAGAGGACATTTCTTCATTGAGATGAAAGATAAAAGCGGTCGGGGGGATGAAACGTTCGCGACATGGATAGCAGCGGCACTGCGCTGAAATACCGTGAAAAGATTACACTGGATTTGATAATGAGAAAAACCCTGGTTCTGACACTGTTTACTCTTGCGTTTCTTCTGCTGCTCACTAACTGCAATTTTTTATTGTACTATCCGAGCGATCGTGTTTATAACGAAGAACTTCTTGCAAAATATGATGCGAGCACAATAACATCAAAAAGCGGAAACACCCTGCACACGGTATATCTTTCTAAAAAGGAAGATCCGGCAAAAGCGCTGATCGTCCATTTTCACGGTAATGCCCGCAATATCACGGCACATTACAGGGCTTTTGCATGGACCCTTGATTACGGCTATGATCTGCTTTCATGGGATTACAGCGGTTACGGCCAGTCGAGCGGACGCCCCACACCGGACAATTTATTCAAAGATTCACAGACTATTCTTGAATATGCTGTGTCATTAAAGAAAAAGAACAATTACAGACTCATAGTCATCGGACAATCGCTCGGTGGAGCTGTTTTACTGGGCGCCCTGGAACAGTTTCAGGACCTTGAAATGATCGACATGATCGTCGTCGATTGCACCTTTTCATCATTCAAGAAAATTGCGAATTACCACGTTAAAAATTCCATCGTCGTTCCCATTCCGCTTGGAACCATTTCTATCAGCGACAGATATGCACCAAAAAACAATCCAGCTGCTATAAAGGACAGACCGATTCTCGTATCACATTGCCGCGAGGATGAAGTTATCCCTTTCCAGTTCGGTACCGAATTATATGAACAGCTGGTAAATGAAAAGAAATGGTTTTGGGAACTCAGCTGCAAACATACTGCGGGATACTGGAAGGATGAAAATCGGGAGCGTCTGATGAGTTTTTTCGACGAGGAACTGTTTAAAAAATAGCTGAGATCCCTCTAACAATAGTGTACTGCATGCAGCAGTTTGCCGTTAAGCAGCAAACTGCTATATGCATCCCTTAAAAAATGAACTTTGTACTCAGAGAAAGCATCATGAGATAGCCGGTTCTGCCCTTTTCATTTCTGAAATTTTCTATATGGCTGAAATGCCCCAGACTGCCTATTGAAATTCTGTTTGTAAGGGGTATGCGCACACTACATTCGGCGGTGGTCCATTTTTCGACTATACCCGAGGGCCCCCAGAGATAGCGATGAGCATCTTCATAGGGCATTTCGCCCTCTTCTTCGTCAGCCTGAAAATTGATCTCCCCCTTGTACAGTCTTGTTCCCGTCAGCGATATTCGCCATCCGCCGGGGGATACGGCCGTATACAGCAGCGATATATGCTGGCAATCCCCCCCCTGGCTGTAACCGAGAGGAACATCAAAGAGCGTCTCCCTTCGTTTCTGGCGCTGGTACATGGTCAGATAGGGAGTACGATCGGAATATGTCCACGTGTCGAGATGGGTATATTCGAAGGCAATGCGGTGTTTTGCTTTTGTCTGAAGCGGCAGTATATACCAGTATCCCCCCTGAAAACCGACAGCGGTAGGGTCTCCGCTTCTTTCACTTGAAAGCTGAATTTCATTTGAGATCACTTCAACAAATACCATATGACGTTTTACCGGAACCCAGGAAACATCCGCCGAAAAATAGTAACTTCTGTTGCTGTCGTAGGTATCGTGATAAAAAGAGAGGGGATTAACCAGATTCATCGCAGGGTACTTGCCTCCGATCAGATTCATTTCACCGAGACCGAAGGTGAGGCGGTCAACAAGATAAAGTTCGACCCTGTGAAAGGCGAAAATTTTCGAACTGTCTGCCTGATCAGCGGCATTGTTTGCGTTCGCAATCTTTCCCCATGTCTTGTCGTAATCAAAATCACTTGATATGCCGTTTTGTATAGGATACTCGACGTTCGTCAGTTCTGACGATGAAAAGCCGACCATGAAGTAATATTTCACGTTTCTGTTATAGATGCTGGCCTGCAACTGATCGTAATAGGGAGCAAGACTGTTTTGAAACAGATTTCCCATCAAACCGTGACCGATGCCACCTCTGAAACGACCGAGCGCAATCGAAAGATGATCAATTGAAAAAGAGACGTATCCTTCGTCGGGAGAATCACCGGCCAGATACGAATCGGGAGAGAATGGATGAAGAATACCGCTTCCACCGGTAAATGAATTTTTTGTCGTCGCGAAACTGTAGGTCATTTTCGCGTAAAAACTGTTATTCAGACCGGCATGCAGTAACAAAGAGGCGGCCTTCGGCATTTTCTCATACAGATACATCAAACCCAGGGGATAATGCG
>JAEWVL010000261.1 GCA_023396665.1 Spirochaetota bacterium | reverse complement strand
ATGTAATGATGCGCTTAGGGTATGCAGCTAATTTGCATCATCGGACAATCTGTGATTTCAGATTTGCATCATATAAGGAGGACAGCAATGAAGTACGCGAAAATGCAGGAGATTAAAAATGAAAACCGGCAATGGCCGGCTCGAAAAATCATTACAGCACCAGTTTGGTGCGCTCACGATCTCAGAGATGGAAATCAGGCTTTACCGAATCCCATGACACCACAGCAGAAGCTTGAGTATTTTCAGCTTCTTGTCTCTATTGGTTTCAAGGAGATCGAAATCGGTTTTCCTTCGGCATCGGAAGATGATTTTAATTTTTCGCGACTTCTTATAGATGAAAATCTGATCCCCGATGACGTGACTATTGCTGTACTGACACAATCCCGTTCACATCTTATTGATAGAACGATAGAGGCGATAAAAGGTGCAAACAATGCCATAATTCATCAGTATTTTGCTACCAGTGATCTGCATATGAAGTATGTTTTCGGATTAACCCGGGATGATGTTGTAAAAGCGACAGTTGATGCGACGAAACAAATACGAGAAGGGATTAGACCCTTGATACAAAAGGGAGCAAAAATCGGTCTTGAATTCTCACCCGAAGAATTTTCTGATACCGATTTGTCATTTGCAAGTCATATATGTAATGAGGTTGTTCGTGCCTGGGCTCCGGAAAAAGAAGAAAAAGTGATTCTGAATCTGCCGATGACCGTTGAAAGGCGGCCGCCCAATGAATATGCTGACATGGTTGAGGTTTTCATTCGAAATAACGAATTTCCGGATAGCACGATTGTTTCTCTTCATGTGCACAATGACATGGGCTGTGCAGTAGCGGCAACCATGATGGCGCTTATGGCGGGAGCGCAGAGGGTTGAAGGGACTTTGCTCGGGCATGGCGAGCGAACAGGCAATGTGGATTTAATAACGCTTGCTCTCGATTTGGAATACATGGGAGTTGCGACCGGTCTTGATTTTTCAAATCTCAACGATATTGTAAGTACAGTGGAAAATATTACGGATATTCCTGTTCATGTTCGTCATCCATATTCGGGGCAACTGGTGTTTACCGCTTTTTCGGGGTCGCACCAGGATGCTATCGGTAAAGGACTTTCACGGAAGGATGAGTTGGCAAATGAATTCGGCGGTTGGAAGATTCCCTATCTTCATGTTGATCCGTCATCACTCGGAAGGTCTTTCGAAAAGTTCATCCGTATTAACAGTCAATCCGGAAAGGGCGGTGTCGCTTTTATTATGCAGCAGCAGTATAATATCACAATGCCGAAGTGGGCACAGGCCGATTTTGCCAGGATAGTGCAGCATTATGCCGATGAACAGGCTCGTGAAATAGAGGGAAAGGAAGTTTACGATTTATTTGAAAATGAGTATCTGTCAAACAAGGGTAAAATAGTACTTGTTAACTTCTGGCCTCGTCCCGACGAAAACGATCCGTCAAAAGTTAACGGAGAGCTTGTTCTTGAGATTGAGGGTAAGCAGCATCGCAGTGTAGGATCCGGAAATGGACCTATTTCCGCATTTGTGGCTGCGGTAAAGTTGCTTTCCGTTGTGCCTGATTTTGAAGTGGACGACTATGTTGAAGATTCTACTGGTCACAGTTCAGATTCTCATGCTGTATGCTTTATCAGATTGCGAACAAACGGCAATATCTGCGTCGGTGCCGGACTGGATCCGAATGTAAACCAGGCGGCGGTGAAAGCGCTTGTTTCAGCTTTGAACAGATTATGAAAGTGTGCCCCCGGAAAAATTTCCGGGGGCTTTGGAGACAGATTTGATTGTATCGGCATGCAATGCGTCACAGCATGGCTGTAAGTCACCCTTTGACGTTATCATAATAAGCGGTGATGCATATGTGGATCATCCCTCTTTCGGGGTGGCTTTGATCGCTCGTGTTCTGGAGCATGCCGGCTTTTCCGTGGCGGTTATTGACCAACCGGATTTTACAAACCCTGATTCCGTTCGTATCTTCGGTGAACCTTTGCTTTTTTTCGGAATAAGCGGGGGAAATGTGGATTCGATGTTGAATCGTTTTACTTCTTTTATGAAAATCAGAAATGATGATCCCTTCAGTGTTGACGGTATCCCCCGCAACCGTCCCGACAGGGCGGTGATCACCTATAGCAATCTTGTCAGGGCTTTTTCAAAAAAGCCGATAGTGCTTGGCGGAATAGAAGCATCTATGCGTCGCTTTGCTCACTTTGATTTCGTTTCGCAAAAGATTCGGCGTTCAATCGTAGAGGATGCCCGGGCAGATATCCTTGTCTATGGAATGGGGGAAAAGCCTGTAGTGGAAATCGCACAACGACTGAGAGATGGCCATTCTATCGATGCAATAGAGGGTACCGTTCTAGTCAGGCAAAGTCCACCAGATGACGCAGTAGAGCTTCTTAATGAGCACGATGCAATGTCTTCGGCTGATAATTATGAAAAATTCTTCATGTTGCTGTATCGTTCACAAAGCAAAATTCTTGCGCAACAGGCGGGGGGGCGCTGGCTTGTTCAATATCCCGCCCCGAAATATTCCACGGCTGAGCTCGATTCATATTATGCGCTTCCCTTCAGTCGAAGCGTCAGAGCGCAATACGGTGAACATGTTCCCGCCTTTGAAATGATTAAAAATTCGATAGTGTCTCACAGAGGCTGCGTTTCGGGTTGCGCCTTTTGCTCAATTGCCATGCATCAGGGAAGAACTGTTGTCTCGCGTTCGGAGGTTTCCATTTGCGGGGAAATAAAGCATATTGCCGCGGAAGCAGGCTTCAAGGGACATATCAGCGATATAGGGGGACCTACCGCAAATATGTATGGTGCTCAGTGTACGGCTCAGTGGAAGTGCGCACGAAGCGAATGTCTGTATCCGGATATTTGTCCGAATCTCAGATTAGACACAAATCGCTGGCTTGCTCTTCTTGATCGTGCGAAGACGCTCTCAAACAAGGTTCGTCATGTTACTGTGGGATCAGGAATTCGTTTCGATATTTTTATGCGGGATTGTCCCGAAGGTTTGAAACAATTTGTCACTGAGCATGTAAGCGGTATTGTGAAAACTGCACCGGAGCATTTTTCGCCGCTTGTTTTAGACGCAATGCGAAAACGCCATCTTTACAGCTTTGAGGATTTTGTTGCCGAGGTTAAGAAAATTTCTCCTTCAACCCCGGTATTACCATATCTGATGTCCAATCATCCCGGCTGTTCCTTTGAAGAGATGAAAAATATGAGTACAAGATTGCGAAGCATACTCGGCTATCTTCCGAAGCAGGTACAGGCCTTTATCCCCCTGCCACTGACTGTATCTTCTGTCATGTTTCTGACGGGACGCGATCCCTTTACGGGAAAACAGCTTTTTGTTGAGCGTTCGAAAGAGGGACGGGCGAGACAACATCGCTGTTTTTTCGGAGAAGAAGACAGCAAACAGTCCCGCAAAAAAAGGCCGGCTGTCAAGGCCTTCAACGGAAAAAAGAAACCCCGGCAGAAGAAGGACTGAGCGGGGCTTGGAGACTAATTCGCATAATGCTTTGTAATAATTTGTTCGGTGTTACTTTTTGTAATATTCTTTTGCTATTTCAAAAGGAACCGTGTAATTTTGTCTAGCATTCCACATGATGTAACCTGAGGTTTCGCTGTCGTGAACCGCCTCGATCTGTTTTTTTACATATTCAGAATAGGAGAGTCCGGTTTGTTGTACCTTAATTTCAAAAGCCTGTATATATGACACGATTAATGCGTTAGTAACTTTTTTCTTTGCCATCGTTGCGGTTGTGAGTACCGTTTCATACGGTGTGTTTATCCAGTTTTTTTTGGTACCTGGATCAATCCAGTAGTGAGAGGGGTAAGCCATCGGACAGATAACATCAACAACCTTGTCGAGATTTTCCACTTTCTGTCCGATCACATCGTGTCTTGATGCAGAAAGCCAGGGGATACGGCCAAAGATGTCCGCAGCTGTTCTCACATTATAGGGTCTTAAACGCTCACGTGCTCCGCCCAGCAGGCTTTCGACAAATTCGTATTTTTGCGCGGCGGTCAGTTTTGTCGTTACCCCGTGTACTGTTGTATGTGACTGGTCGGCAAAACGAATATAATCAAATTGTATTTCCTTAAAACCCCGCTGCGCTGCGCTTTCGGCAATCTTATACAGTGATTCGATCTTGTTTTCTGCAACCGGCAGTGAGCTGAGGCCCTGATCGAAACAGACGATACGGGCGATAGGATGAATGTTTTTATCGATCATCATGGTAACGTGGGATTCCGGAATAGGGCAAACGTTACCTTTTGCGGGTTGGACATCGATGACAATCGTATTGAGTCCGCTTTCAAGACACTTGTCGATGTAAAAAGTCAGCTTCTCTTTACTCATACCCGATGTATAGTTCAGGTATATCCCCTTGTAAAATTCGGGAAACTGATAAGCCGCTGGGACATCCTGCGGAGTGTCCTGTATAAGCTCTGACGGCTGTGTTGACGGTTCTTGGGGAATCTGCGTTGGAGGAACATCTGAATTTTGTACTGAGGGGAGGCCGCAGGCCAGAAAAAACAGCGTCAGAAACAGGGCGAGAACCGGGAAAGGTTTAGTAGTATGTATTCTGAAGAAAAAAAGTGACTTTGGTTTGTTTGTCGTGAGCGCATTATTTAATGAACTCTTCTGAGAGGATAGGTTATTGCGCATGGAAAGCTCCGATTAGTTTTGTAAACACTATATGAGACATAATATTGATCGTAAAGCAAAAAAATAAAGGTTAATAAAAAATTTTTCTTGTATAATGACACCCCTGGCGTATTTAGGATTTTGCGCCAAAGCGCGCTGCCTATTTACTGTCCGTCAGGATATCAGCACAGTGGCATTGTCCCAGAGAATAATCGACACAATCCGAAATACTCTTCGCATCGAAGATGTGATCGCGAGATATCTGCCGGATCTGACGAGGCGTGGTAACAATTATATAGCATTATGCCCTTTTCATAAAGAAAAGACCCCCTCATTTTCTGTTTCTGCGGATAAACAGATTTTTCATTGTTTCGGATGTCATGCTGGCGGAAATATCTTCACTTTTGTGATGAAGATTGAGAATATGAGTTTCCCCCAGGCTGTTGAACATTTAGCGGCTATTGCCAATATTCCGCTGGAGAACGGGTCAGATAAAAACGGCAAAAAAGACGAAAAGGCGCTTTATTCACGAATTAACCGTTACACAGCTGAGGTATATCACCGCTATCTTTGTTCCGATGCGGGTCAGGGTGCTCTTGCGTATATCAAAGGCCGGGGGATTTCTGAAGAGACAATACGGCAGTTCAAGCTTGGCTATGCTCCGGAAGAATGGACTTTTCTTCGTGATCGCCTGTCTTCGAAAGGAATCAGTTATGAGATGGCGGAACGCGCCGGTGTTCTGATAAAATCATCGAAAAAAGATTCATGGTATGACAGATTCCGTGACAGGCTTATGTTTCCAATAGCTTCAGTTCAGGGGGATGTTATCGCCTTCGGAGGAAGGGTTATTGAAAAGGGTGAGCCCAAGTACCTGAATTCACCTGAAAACGAACTTTTTCAAAAGAGGTATAATCTATACGGACTGGATATCGTTCAAGCTGAAATAAGAACCTTGCGGCGAGCACTGATCGTTGAAGGCTATCTCGATATGATCGGGTTGTATCAGGGGGGCATTCATAATGTTGTTGCACCTTTGGGTACCGCTCTGACTGTTGAGCAACTAACGCTTCTTTCCCGATTTTGTGATGAAATAGTCTTGCTCTTTGATGGTGATTCAGCGGGCAAAAAGGCCTCAGTACGAGGAGCCGCTTTCGCTCATCAAATACGCGCACAGCTGAAAGTTGCGAGTTTGCCGGAAAACGGCACTGATCCATTTGATTATATCAAGCAAAAAGGATCCCGAATGCTGATGTCGGTGATCGATAGCGCTGTTTCAGCCGACGAGTATCTGATTAACGAGATTGTCGATAACCAGGGGCTGGCCGTACGGCAGCGGCTTGCGTCGCTTTTTACTCATATACGACAGATTGAGCTAAAAACAGAACAACAGCGACTTCTTGAATATGCCGCATCACGTCTTCATGTTGAGCCGCAGGCATTGTTAAGTGATTTTAAATCTGAAACCTCGCCCGCTGCCGTGCTTGCGCAAAAGGTTCAGGTGAAAGAAAATTTTGAAGAAAAAACCATCACAGAGCTTATACGTCTGCTATTTATGAGCCCGGAGTTGATAAAAAAAGCGGTTATTGATTTTTCTGATATATCTTTCAAGGGTGCATTGGCGGATCGTATACTGAAAAAGATTTTTCATCTATACGAAAGTGTCGAGGAGCTGACGGTTGACCGTCTTTTTGATTATTTCACTGAAGAAGGTGAACTTTCATTTATAAATGAGACCTTGGCGTTCGATAACCAATATGAGGATGTTGATTCTGTTTACACGGAACTGTATTTGCATTACCGGCTATATCTGATCGACAAGAAAATAGAGTTTTTTACGGGCGAACTGCGTAAAGACAGAAGTGATGCCTCTTCTGCAGATTTACTTGCCGAAATTGATATCTGGAGGCGAGAGAAAGAGAAATTTGTTCATTTTTTAAGTTCGAGAGAAACCAAGGGACACAAGAAGGTGCTAACCTTCTGATTTACTGATGCTGTTGGAAAAAGACAAGACTGTAACTATGGGATGAGAATTTATTCGAATACAGAATATTCTGTGATATATAAATGTTACTTTCTGTTGTCAATGTGAATGTGTGAATGACGAAATTTAGTGTGTATGAAGAGGTTGTATGGCCAAGACGGAAGTCGCATTAGATACAATGCCGGAGATACAAAAACTAATAACTCTGGGAAAAACAAATGGTGAAATCACCTATGATGAAATAAACGAAATACTGCCTGACAAGATTCTCAATTCGGACAAGATTGATGATATTTTTATACTTATCAATCAGCTTGGCATTGAGGTTGTTGAGGAATCGACCCGAAAAGGCGCGGTAATGGCCGAAGTTAAGGGAGCGGCTTTGGAAAAGGGCGAACCGGTTGTCAAAAAAAAGGCCAGTTCAAAAAAAGCCGCCGCGAAAAAGAAGGATGATTCGGGGGTGGATGATCCGATTCGTCTGTATTTGCGTGAGATTGGTAAAGTTTCCCTCCTCTCCGGAGACGAGGAAGTTGATCTCGCGAAAAAGATAGAAGAGGGTGAAATACTGATTGAAGATGCGGTAATTAATTCAACATTACTTATCAATGATCTTATCAAAAATCATCCGAGAGTGAAGCAGGGAAAAGTCCGTGTAACTGAAGTGTTGCGGGTGAACAAATTATATTACTTTTCGGCAAATGATTTAAAGAGTCTCGAAGCAAAATATGAAAAACACATGACTCTTATTCTCAAAGAAGATAAGGTTATGATTCAGTGTTTGACAAAAATGAAAAAAGCCGAAGCCGACAACAGTGACACGACTGATATACAGGAGAAGTTCGACAAAGCAAAAGCCTCCATTATTCAACAGATCAAGGAGATGGGGATAAATGAAAACGAAATAAGCAAACTCTCTGCAAAAATACAGTCAATGGTTAGTCGTATTCTTGAAACATTACGTTTTTTCAAGTCAATAGAAAAAAGATATGGAACCGATATAAAGAGCCTCAAACATGATGCGCGCAAGATTGAGAAGGAAGAGGATGTAAAAGAGGTACTGACTCGGCTAAAACTGGGTTCGGCCCGTGATCTTCTTACCATTGTAAAGGATATAAGGAACAATGAACGAAAGATTCGCCGAATAGAGCAAGAGGCCGGTACCAATGCTGATGAAATACTCAAATGGGGAAAGCAGATCAATCTTGGCCAAAGAAAAATTTCAGTGGCGAAAAAACAGCTGATTAATGCGAATCTGCGACTCGTTGTATCGATTGCAAAAAAATATGCAAATCGCGGAATGCATTTCTTTGACCTGATACAGGAAGGGAATATCGGTTTGATCAAGGCCGTTGACAAGTTCGAGTACAGAAAGGGCTATAAATTCTCCACCTATGCAACCTGGTGGATTCGTCAGGCTATTACCCGCGCCATTTCCGATCAGGCGAGAACAATTCGTGTTCCAGTGCACATGATAGAGCAGATTAACAAAATTACCCGTGAAACACGTTTATTTCAACAGGAATACGGACGTGAGCCTTTTCCTGAAGAGCTTGCGGATCGTCTTGGTTGGCCGGTTGCGAAGGTGAAAGCCGTTAAAAATGTCGCCCGCGAACCAATATCGCTTGAAACTCCGGTCGGAGAGGAGGAGGATTCGCTTCTCGGCGATTTTATTGAGGATAAAGACGTTGATTCGCCCGCAAACGCCGCAGCCTATCGGCTTCTTTCGGAACATATTAATGGGGTACTCAATACACTTCCAGCGCGCGAGCAGAAGGTAATTCGCATGCGTTTCGGTCTTGATGACGGTTATGCACATACCCTGGAAGAAGTAGGCTATGTTTTTAAGGTTACACGTGAGCGTATACGTCAGATTGAAGCAAAAGCGCTGAGGCGTTTGCGTCATCCGACTCGTTCAAGAAAATTGAAAGATTATCTCGAATATATGTAAAAAACGGCTGTCCGAAAGGGCAGCCGTTTTTTTGAAGTGAAAACAAAATGAAACTCCCGTAAACGGTATGTATCGGCCGTCAGAATTTTCATGAAATTAAGTAAGAAAAAGAATTGCCGCAAAAGGCGGGTGCAATTTAATTATCAGCGGATTGAGAGGAATAACCAGCTGCGCCGTATATACGGTGAGGAAAGTCCGAACACCGAAGGGCAGGATGCCGGGTAACACCCGGGCGCCGTGAGGCGATGGAAAGTGCAACAGAAAATATACCGCCGTTTGAGGTTAGTCCTCTGCGGTAAGGTTGAAATGGCGAGGTAAGAGCTCACCGCGTCTTTTGTAAGAAAGGCGGCAGTGTAAACCCCGTCCGGTGCAAGACCAAATAGGTACCCATATGGAAGGCCCCTTTCCGGGTACGGGTAGGTCGCTTGAAGCAGGCGGAGACGTCTGTTCCAGATAGATAGCTGGTGAGAACAGAATTCGGCTTATTTTCCTCTCAATCCTTTTTATCAGACAAGAAAACCCTGCCAGCTGCCTCTTCGTATGAATTCATCGCAGAGCGTCTGTTGAATTGTTCCCTTTAGCGTGCACCACTTTGGTGCGACAAGATCTGTAAGCGGAGCATCACCCGCAATACGGTGTATAATGATATCATCCCGCAGACGTTCAATGAAGTCCGCAGCGATGGAAATGTATTCGTCAAAACCAAGTAGTTTTACAGGTGTTTCGAGGTGCATCTTTTCAAGAAGCGTTCCCCGGATTATATGCAGATGATGCAGTTTGACTCCCTTGATGGGAAGGGAGGATAGCATTTCAGCGGTGCGCATCATATCCTCCCATGTCTCGCCGGGTATGCCGAGAATGACATGAACACAAACGTCAATTTCATATTTTGCTAATCTTTCAATTGCGTCAATACTTTGAACAAAAGTGTGACCGCGGTGTAGATATTGCAGGCTTTGTTCGTGAATAGTTTGCAGGCCGAGTTCAATCCAGAACTCGGTGCATCGTGCTTTGTATTCAAAAAGCAGATCGCAAACCGCTGGCTGGCACATGTCCGGACGCGTGCCAATCATAAGTCCGATAACATCGTGATAGGATAAAGCCTGATCATATAGTGAGCGCAGATGTGCTGTAACAGCCATTGTGTTCGTGTAGGCCTGGAAATATGCAATATACTTTGTCGGTATATTAGTTCGGGAGAATGAGGCTTCGGATGCAGCCATCTGCTCAAGAATTGAATACTCAGGATTACTCGACAATGACGAAGATCCTGATTCAGCGCAAAAGATGCAGCCTTCGGGATTGTCTTCAGTTCGGTTTGGGCATCCAAGTCCGGAGTTGATGGCCAGTTTAAGAATTCGGCAATCGTAATTATTGCGCAAATAATCGCCAAAGAAGAGGTATGGTTTTCCGAAAAAATTCACGGGTTATCCAACGAATTGATTTCAATTATACCGGACTCGTTCATTAATTAGCGACTTATACCCTATCAATTACGCTAGAGTGATTTTGCCGGCTGCTCCGGAGCAAGGCAGGAATTTTTAAAATATTCCTGATTCTGATATTTTTTTGGGTCAAATTCAACTCTGTTTACTTTTTTTACCGATGAAATTGTCATCTTGGGGCTTAATTTTACAATATAAATACCGGTAGAAAATTCCTGCGCAACAGAGTAGCTTTTTTTCTGCCAGATATGCCTTTTCTTTTTTTTGGAATATACCTTTACCCAGGTAACTTTTGTCGTTTTCGCATTCGCGAATGCTCTATGGATGGCCGTTTTGTATTTTTCGTCGGGGGCAATAGAATATTCGATCGACTGATGAAGAGTGTTGCCCGGTTTTATTGTCAGTATAAATGGGGTATTGAGTGAATGTTTCTCAACAGCAACGGGAAGTGGAGCAAACTGCGGGGGGCCGCCGAGCTTGTGTCGGAGACTGCTGGAACTCTCACCTGTTGAAACTGAACTGGGAGTATAGCCGCCGCCAATCGATCTTCTGGCAACAGAGTAAAAACTGCCTTTACCGAGAGCACGATTTGCCCTTGTGTAATATGATTGAACTGTTTTCCGGGATTGTTTTTTTCTTTTGGCACTTTCAGCTTTTGCGGCAAATGCGTTGGCGGTGGCTAGGCGACGGTGCAAAGCTTTATAAAATTGCATACCTTCGTAATACTGACCCTCGTCGTAGTTGTCTATAAGTGTTTTGGCTGCAAATTGCGCCTGTTTCGGTGCACCCTTTCTCATGTAATAGACGACGGCACGTGATAGCATAACCACTTCAGTAAGCCGTTTGGGTTGTTCAAAGACTTTTTTAGGCGTCGCTCCGCTGATATCGACACCGAAGGTGTTTTTGACAGAACTGACAATTGATTCGTATTGTGCCTTTCCTATCTTCTTCTGGTTGTCAGGATTGTGTAAAAATTTCTCCTCGTCGGGATTGGAAATGAAGCCTGTTTCAAAAATAACCGACATCGGATATCCCCAAAAATATGAAAAACGATCATCGGCGACGACGCCATTATCCCATTCATTAACATACATGTTTTGAGAGACATGTACTGCACGAAGATCGCTTGCCAGATTTCTGGTGAAACCGCTGACATCGTAGGCGCTGTGAAGTGTGAGAAAACCCCTCTGTACGCTTCTGACGTCGGAAATGTAACGCGTTCCGTAATTGTTGCAAGTGATGTGAATACCATAGATGTTAACAAGGCCGTCGGCCTTATATATCGGAGATATGTTATTCAGGTGACATGATACGACAAGAAAGCTGTCCGCTCTGTTGGCCAGTCTTATTGTTTCAGAAAAAGGTATATCCGTGTAATCGTCAGAGTTCCCTTTCAGTGCATTGAGATAGTCGTGAGTTGTCGCTATTCTCATGGAGGGATTACGATTGATATTTTTATATAACTCACGTGCTATGCGTATCGAGTAAAATTCTTCAGGATCACCGGTGGTGCTTTGGCGCCATGTAACCGAACCCTGCCAAACTCCAGAGTCAAGTTTACCATGTGCAGGATCGATGAAGACGGTCAGTTTTCTGCCATTGCGCATTTTTTCGTATAAATCAGAATAAAGATAATCAATGCGATCCATTTCAATGATAAGTTCACTCTTTATTTCCGGATTCTTTTCGTTGTTAATGACAGAGAGTACAGGGGCCGGCAATTCGGCGAGTAATTCTGTAGCGCCGACAAAAATCAGGATTAGCGATGGAAGGATTAGTTTCGAAAATTTTGAAGCCATTTGTAATACCGTTTTCCTCTATCATTTTCTTGCTGTTTCGCGTATGTACGAATACTGTTACTGATCCGGCACGATGTTAACAGGTGTAACAATGCACTTCATATTTTCAGATAATTCAGTTTTGTCAAATGCAGCGAATCACAGTAACACCTTAAGGGGGCTTGTGCATCGCTATTAATAGTATCAACTCAAATCTCGAATAAAATCAATGAATAAGCAAAGCCCTATGAAAACAGTTGATAAATACGATGTTCTCAATTGGTGTTTTTTTACAACCGAATCTGGATGCTTAAACATAAGGGAATATGTGAATACGTTTTCCCGGTTCAAATGAGCATAATTCTCCTTATTTGCTGTTATAAACACAATACAGTGAAGGAA
>JAEWVL010000232.1 GCA_023396665.1 Spirochaetota bacterium | reverse complement strand
CGGAAACGGCCGGTCATATCGAGCCGCACGATTCGAGCTATGTCGGTTCCGATGTGTTCTATACCTATCTGGTGCACAATCACCTGTGGAAACAGCGCATAGCCCAGCGTACCGATGCGGGCTACTTCGATGAAGCCGAGAAACTCAGAGAGTCCCTGCTCAACGGCGCGTTTCCCCGCAGCGTTGAAGAGCAGTTTGTCAGACTGCTTGAGTATTTCGGGCAAAATCCCGTCATCGTACGCTCGAGCAGTCTGCTCGAAGACAGTTTCGGCCACGCCTTCGCGGGAAAATACGAATCGGTCTTCTGCACCAATACCGGCTCGCCCGAAGAGCGGCTCAGGGCCTTCATACAGGCCGTTCGTATCGTCTATGCCAGTACGATGGACCAATCGGCACTTGCCTACCGCAAACAACGAGGGCTCGACAATCATGACGAGCAGATGGCGATTCTCGTGCAGCGTGTCTCGGGATCGCTGCACGGTGATATTTTTATGCCGCTTGCGGCCGGAGTCGGCTACTCGTACAATGCCTGGAAATGGGAGCGCGATATCGATCCCGCGGCGGGCATGCTGCGCCTCGTCGCCGGTCTCGGCACACGGGCGGTCGATCGTACCGGCAGCGATTATCCGAGAATAGTAAGTCTTTCCAATCCGCAGAGCGACCCCTCGGGCGGCAAAGACCGTGCCCGTTACAGTCAGCATTCGATCGATTTTCTCGATTTATTACAGAGGGATATCGCTACGAAGAGCATCGATGAGGTGTTGCCTTTGCTTCCCGCATGGATGCATCCGCTCGTTGTCGAGCATGATTATGAAACGGAGCGGCGCCTTCAGGAACTCGACCGCGCCCGCGCGGTCTATCTCGGCACCTGCGCCGGACTTGTTGATGACAAGGCCTTGCTTGCCGATCTTCGGCAGGTACTGTTCGTGCTGCAGAAAGAGTATGACAATCCGGTCGATATAGAGTTCACCGTGAATAAGGCTCCCGACGGTGACTACCTGATCAATCTGCTGCAGTGCCGGCCCCTGCAGACCTCGGGTGTAGGCAGGGTAAACGGTGAAATACTGGTCGATGAAGAAGTGCTCAAGGCGCTGCCCGAAGAGGATATTTTTCTTTCACTCGGTGCCAATACCATGGGGCCGCAGTTTCAATGCCGTATCGATGCGGTTATACTGATCGATGCCATTTCGTATTACAAGCTTGCATACAAGGAAAAGCCGGCGGTCGCTCGTGCCATCGGCGAACTGAACAAACGGTATAAGGGGGAGGGCTCGAACGTCATGCTTCTTGCGCCGGGACGTATCGGCACCACCTCACCCGAGCTGGGAGTGCCGGTGAGCTTTGCCGAGATCAGCAACATGAAGCTGATCTTCGAAGTGGCCTGTTCCGAGGCGGGGTACAATCCCGAGCTGTCTTTCGGCAGTCATTTTTTTCAGGATCTGGTAGAGGCTGATATCTACTACGGTGCGATTCCGGAGAACACATCAACGACAATTTTTCAGCCTGAATTACTTGCAAAGTGCGAGCCTGTGTGTAACGAGACGCTGTCAACGTACGATTTCCCGGCCGGACTGATCAGTGTCTTCGAACCGAAAAATCTCTTTTTCAGTTCAAATGTTCTTGAGGGCAGCTGTATCTGCGCCCGGTATACTGAAGACGGTAAGAAAGGGTGAAATGTATAACAGTATATTTTTTAATGCGTGTGTTCGTTCAAGTATTGCAGGTACTATCTTGATAAGAGAGCATCCTTGATTTTATCAGAGGTAAGCTTATCAGTGAATTGAAAAGAGTTGTTTATGAATACAATTAAATTGTTATTCAAGAATATTATAATATAAAGTGACAATTTTTTATTATCTCAAGTTTGGGCTGGATTGCTAAAATTCGACAGCCCGAACCCCGCGAATGGATATTTTTGATTAGCAGTTTGCTTCTTTCAGTAAACTGCCAAGTGAAAGATTTTGTTGGAGTTGATCGAGAAAACCGGCGGGAGTGCCGGTTTTGGTTTATGGAGTTGAATTAATCCGTAAGACCCAATAGACCGGCGATAGAGATGTCTTCGTCAATTTCTTCCCAGTGAATACCAGTACCTCTGCAGATTAGTTCGAAATTATCACGTACTGACTGTTGAGCATTTTCAAGTTTAGGGAAATAGTACAACGGCACAGAAAGTTTTCTACCGTCATCAAGCGATACCATTAACTCTTCGTCAGATAATGAAACCTTTGTTGCAGTCAGCGAAAAGCGCTTATTTTGTAAAATACTCATTCCAAACATCCTCGATTTGATTCTGGTTTGTAAAAACCATTTCCTTAATCTCCCGGATTTATCTTGAAGAGAAACCGCAATTGTGCTCAAGGGCAATGGGCTTGATCCACAGCTTGGCGTAATTTTCCGCCTTCCGTACGTGTATATGGATTGGCTCTGTTCCTTCGTTTGAAAAGAAGAAAAATCTGTAGCCGTTTTGGGTAAATACTGTGGGCATTATGTAGCCTTGGCGGCCTCCTGCGTTCTGTTTTAACAGTTCGATTGAAGTAATGGATTTATCGCGTTCATATTGGCTGATTTGAGCATGATCTGCACCGATTTTCTCCGCAACTTCCTTTTGAGACCAATTCTTCTCCGTACGTAATAGACGCGTTTTCTCGCCCATATTCACAAGAGTAATCAGGTTATTCAATTGTCATTTGTAATTATATATCTGGTATGTTTTCAAAAATTCAATAATTATTTATTGTCTTTGATTATTATATCCATTGGAGCCCCTTCAATGCCCCGAATCATCACCATCTCAAAGTGCAAAAAGCGGCGTGGTCAAGACGACGATAAGCCGCGAGATCGATGGTCATACGAGGCTGAGGGATACTCTGATACAGAGCTTCGACACCGCATTTCGACAATCTCAATGCACCGCTCAGCAAACACCTCTCTTTGCAGACTTCGACTACATCCTGATCGACATGTCGCTATCACTGGGTGCGCTTACCATTGTACGATGAACTGACGAAAGCCGAACAAAAGCGATTGAGTGAAATACTCTCCGGAAAATAAAAGAGTAGATTGTTCAGAGTA
>JAEWVL010000199.1 GCA_023396665.1 Spirochaetota bacterium | reverse complement strand
GTTTTAGTCCTATCAGGATGCGGCTCCACAGACTTGCCTGATCACCGTGTCGAACTTCGTGAAACCCTGCAAACACTGGCAGCTGAGTCTGACGATACCTTTATGCAGCTTCATTTCAATTCGATTATTAAAGTTATCGATGCCGGCGATAATGGGCAACTCAACGACACGCTAAATATCAACTCGATCTGGAGCGCCTTCGCAGATACGGCAAATAGCAATGGCGTCAGGCAGCGTGACAGTTACCTCAATCGATCATATCCGCTCATTATAGCGTGGGTCTCTCCTACGGATGGTCAAGTCTCTTTCACCTGGTTGCTGCTGCCCGCGCAATGGGATCCGGCAAAGGAGTATCCGCTCTATGTAAGCCTACATGGGTTCTGGGATGTGGCAGGAGAACGTTTATCCTATTTGAGCTATCCTTTTCAGGGTCAGCAAAACAGTTTCGCTTTTGAAGACGGCTACAATATTTCACCCTGGGGGCGCGGTAATCTATGGTACCGTGGCATCTCAGAGACTGATATCCGCGAATGCATCGAGACAATCAAAAGCCTAGTGCATATTGACGAAAGTCGGCAGTACCTAACCGGTCATTCCATGGGAGGCTTTGGTGCGTGGCACATTGCCCTTGGTTCACCGGATTCTTGGGCAGCTTTAGGAATCCATGCTGGTGGCTTTTTATATGATAAAAGTGAACTCAATGCAACTGCGGCTAATACCTTGCGCAACTTACCAACCTATTTTGTAGTCGGAACCGCCGATAGTTTGTACGGGGTAAACAAAACCGCGCATCAGTTGCTCGTTAATGCCAAGAACTCGCACTTATCCTTTGTTTCATTTTCTGGCGGCCACGAGTATCGACAAGAAGACGTCGAGAAAATGTATCTGTGGATGAAAATATTTGATCGTGACTGATACCTATTTGCGCGGGTAGTGTTCGCTGAATAATAATCACAGTTTTGCGGTGAGTGGCGGAATCTCTCGGTGTGATAATGATTCTGTTATTCACCTGAACGCAGGTATAAAAAAGAATATGCAGAAATGCTTTAAGACAGACTTTTGGATTTGCTGGCTGTCGATTGATTATTGATGATAAATTTTAATCAGAATGACGCTATCCACGGAGTGTGAATCATGTCATTTTCTCATTTTGGATTAATCAAGGAACTTGAATCGGCGTGTACGTCTCTTGGGTATGACAAACCTTTTACGGTGCAGGAAGAGACGATTCCCCCGGTACTTGCCGGTAAAGACTGTGTGATTCAGGCGCAGACAGGTTCAGGAAAGACGGTTGCGTTTCTGCTTCCCATAATCCATTTGCTCGCAAAATCAGATAATGCAAAGACTTTCCGAGGTGATCCCTGTGCTCTGATCATTGTTCCTTCACGCGAGCTCGCCATGCAGGTGAGTGACCGCGCGGTTGAGCTTGTTAAACATTTGAATGTAACTGTCAAAGTGCGTGTCGTGTTCGGCGGTGTATCGATTAATCCGCAGATGATTTCTCTGAAAGGCGGAGCCGATATTCTGATTGCAACACCGGGACGATTGCTTGATCTGGTAAGTCATAACGCGGTATCACTTGGTAAGATAAGACATCTGGTAATTGATGAAGCGGACAAAATGCTCGACAGCGGATTCGCGGATGAAGTTGACGATATTAAAAAGCTTTTACCGGAAACACGGCAGACATTACTTTTTTCTGCCACGATGAACAGTGCGGTTGATTCGGTTGTGTGTTCTTTTTGCGCTGATCCGGTGACAATCACCATTGAACCTGTAATTGAAAATCTTCCCCTGATTGATGAAAAAGCATACCTTGTTCCCGATAAAAGCAAGGGGCCTTTTCTGCGTGAACTTCTTAAAAATAATGAATGGGCTCAGGTTCTTATATTCGTCAATTCGGGACGGCGGGCGGATAATGTGGTGCAAAAGCTTATACTCAATGGAATACCCGCACTCGCTCTGCATGGAGAAAAAAGCCAGGGAGCAAGAACCGATGCCATGATAAAATTCAGAAGAGGAAAGCTCAGGGTGCTTGTAGCTACCGATGTGTTATCACGAGGAATTGATGTCACGAATCTGCCCTGCGTCATCAATTACGAACTTCCACGATCTACGAAAGATTATGTGCATCGAATCGGCCGTACCGGACGTGCGGGCGCGTCAGGACTCGCGGTCAGTCTCGTCTCTCCTGATGAAGAAGCGCATCTCAAGCTTATTGAAAAGAGAAATAAAAGAAGCATAGAGAAAGAGAGAGTAGTTATTTGACTGATATACGTTTCCGATATTCTTCTGCGATTCGATCTGTCATTTCATCAACGGGCGTGCTGCCGAATGTATATATATAGAGAGATCCGCCGCCGATGCCGCTTGAATCGATCGTAGCTCTGATCTCAATAATTTCTCTTCCGGTACTCAGAACTTTCGTATAAACATCTGTTATGCCGGAATCAAAACGAATTGAATACTTCAGTTTTAAGCCTTCATCACTCATAATTTTTGCAAGATCAGTTTCCGCATCTTTCATGCGCTCATTAGGTATGAAGAGGTTTATTCCGCGTCCCTTCAAATATTCCGGTTTAAGCTGATCATTGTGTTTCCGGGCAAGCTCAAAAAATACCTCCGTCCGTTCCGGTTCACGATTATACGACTTCTCAATCTGCGAGGTTTCAATTTGTATCGGAATTACAACTGCGGGTTTGCGC
>JAEWVL010000380.1 GCA_023396665.1 Spirochaetota bacterium | reverse complement strand
TCCGGCAAAACCAAGAACCTCACCCCGCCGCAGGTTGAACGAGACCTTGTTGACCGCAACAGTATCGCTGTACTGCGGATGATAGACGGTCCAGTCCCTGACTTCGAAGACGACTTCACCGGGGTTTGATTTGCGTTCGGGATAACGGTCGGTCAACTCGCGTCCGACCATGCTCCTGATTATTCTGTCCTCGTCGATTGCGTCTTTCGCTTTGTCGAAATTATCGATAACCATTCCGTCGCGTATAACGGTTATGGCATCGGCGACCTTTTCGATCTCATTTAGTTTGTGCGAGATCAGAATCGAGGTTATTCCCTGTTCTTTTAGTTTCAGCAGCAGTTCAAGCAGTTTGTTGCTTTCTTCGTCGTTCAACGCTGCGGTCGGTTCGTCGAGAATGAGCAGTTTAACGTCTTTCGCGAGAGCTTTCGCAATTTCAACGAGCTGCTGTTTGCCGACCCCGATGTTGTCGACGATGGTCGTCGCTTTTTCGTTAAGACCGACCTTTTTAAGAAGCAAGTCGGCTTCCGATATGCTTTTATTCCAGTCGATAATGCCTTTCGTCGCGCGCTCGTTGCCGAGAAAAATATTCTCAGCAATTGAAAGGTAGGGGATTAGAGCCAGTTCCTGATGAATAATGACTATACCCTTTTTTTCACTCTCTTTGATATTGGAAAACTCGCAACGTTCACCGTTGAAGATGATCTCGCCCGAGTAGCTTCCGTGCGGATGAACACCGCTCAAAACTTTCATGAGAGTTGACTTTCCGGCCCCGTTTTCACCGACTATGGCATGAATTTCCTTATTGTTGACGGTCAGATTGACCGAATCAAGCGCAATGACCCCGTAAAAGTGTTTGGTAATATTGCGCATTTCCAAGTGTATAGTAGCCATATAGATGTCCTTAAAAGTACGGGGGAAGGGATGAAATGGTCGGATTGGCCGGAAAAATCATTTCATAAAAAAAGAGGAGGAATATGAAGGTGATTTTATGTGATCGGTCAATGTAAGTGGCCAACGGCTCTCATAGTGCCCTTTCCCCCGGTGTAAGCATATTGTGTGGAAACCCTCACTCACAGGCCGGGTCAATGTGCAACCCGGCCGCGGGTGATAAAGACCTGTGGGTGTCCTGAAATGTAGCTTTTTTGATGCCTTACTTCAACTGATCTTCTGTATAATAACCGGTGCTTATCAAAGCTTCTTTGTAGTTGCTGATGTCAACGTTAACGGGTTTCTCAAGGTAAGAAGGAACAATCTTGACGCCGTTATCATAGGTTTTTGTATCGTTAACTTCGGCTTCTTCGCCCTTAAGAACTGAATCGACCATGTCCGCTGCACGTTTAGCAAGCGTTCTTGTGTCTTTGAATACGGTTTGTGTCTGTTCGCCGGCAAGTATTGACTTAACAGAAGGAAGTTCGGCGTCCTGTCCTGTTACGATGGGCAGCGGTTTGTCTGCGGCACCGTAGCCAACACTCTTGAGAGACGAAAGAATACCGATTGAGATACCGTCGTAAGGTGAAAGAACAGCATCAACGCGTGCGGAAGTGTAAGATGCGGTGAGGATGTTGTCCATTCTCTGCTGGGCGGTAGCGCCGTCCCATCTGAGGGTTGCAACTTTATCAAATGCCGTCTGTCCGCTTTTTACGACGAGCTGACCGTTGTCGATGTAGGGCTGCAGTTTTGACATTGCGCCGTTGAAGAAGAAATATGCGTTGTTGTCATCGGGTGAGCCTGCAAAAAGCTCGATGTTAAAGGGGCCTTTTCCGTCTGCGAGGCCGAGTTTGTCGACTATGTATCCGCCCTGCAATACGCCGACAAGGAAGTTGTCGAACGTAGCGTAATAACTTACGTTTCCGCTGTTTCTGATAAGGCGGTCATAGGCGATAACCGGTATTTTGGCATCGGCCGCTTTTTTAAGAACGTTGGTTAGCGATTCGCCGTCGATTGAGGCGATAACCAGACAGTTTGCGCCTTTTGTGATCATGTTCTCCAGCTGTGCTACCTGTGCGTCGATGTTGTCCTCGGCATATTGCAGATCAACCTGGTAGCCGCGATCTTCGAGGATTTTTTTCATGTTGCCGCCGTCCTGAATCCATCTCTGTGATGACTGCGTCGGCATGGCGATACCGACAATTTTTTTGCCGCTACCCTTCATACATGATGTGAGCGCGAGAGCGAGTACCAGTACGGCTCCTAGTGCCAGTTTGAAACCTTTCATTTGTAAACCCCTTGTTTTTGTTAATGTTTCGAAACAAGACCATTTGATCTTTGCTTTATGATTGATATGCTTCGAATTGTTTCGAATATGATCAACTCGAAAGCATATTTGATCATTAGTCAATGAAAAAACGACAATTCCATAAATATATACGTATACATTTGTATTTTATTATAGACGTTCCCGGTTTTTTCAGAAAAATGCGTAATCATTGCATAAGAAGTTAAAAAAAAGCGGCTCTCATGATCGTTGCCGCGATATCTGATACAACGGAAGAAACGATGTTTGCAGCTGAACGGAAAAGAATAATAAAGAGTTATCTGCTTGAAAACGAAAAGGTAGAGGTTGTCAAGATAAGTGAAATTCTCAACGTGTCCGAAGTGACGGTACGCAGAGATCTTGAAAAACTCGAAAATGAGGGCTTTCTGATACGTACGCACGGCGGGGCCATCCTCAACGACCGGCTGGAATGTGAAACGGCGGTCGAA
>JAEWVL010000468.1 GCA_023396665.1 Spirochaetota bacterium | reverse complement strand
AAAACTCCTAAAGCCGAAACCTTGACGGAAATAGGAAAGGATATCTTATTCACGGAACTTCTCAATTTTTCACAAGTCAGTCGTATCTGATCCATGTTTATATCACCGAGAAATTTCAACGTAAGGTGCATATTTTCCGGTCGAATATAGCTGGCATGAACAAAAGCGCTACTCTTGATCTGCGACTGTATTGCTGTACAGACATTTCTTAATTCATCGGAAAGCTCAAGAGCTATAAATGATCTGTATGTCTTCATCGTCTCTGCAAACTGCCTCGTCATCTGCCATTTACTGTCGGGACTTTTAAAAACCATTCCTGGTAACTACAATCTCGAATAATTCCAATTTAAAAAGTAAAATCATTACGGGTGCCGGTTTTCAAGCTTCCCTATTGTTATGCATAAACGCTATTAACTGTAAAGAAAAAAAGATTAACCCGCTTTCCGGTGTTTGTACCGACTATTAGATCGCAACAGCGACACAGCAATTGAAACAAAAGATTCTTGCCCGAATTGAAGTTTTCCGCCTATAGTTCAGGGGAAAACGAGGATGATAATAAGGATGAAACCGGTGACAATACCCATGGAACAAAAAAGTGATAACAGTGTCGCAAGCATGGTTCTTTGGGCTGTAGTCTTCGCTGTACTTGTAAGCTGCGCCTTGCTAATCAAACTTGCGACGAACGAAGTGAAAATTCTTTTTTTCGGAGACCTCATGCTGGATCGCGGTGTGGAAAGAATAATCGAAACGAAGGGAATAGATTATATTTTTGAACATCTGCACGACAAACAATTTACCCACGGATACGATTTCGTAACAGCAAATCTCGAAGGCGCCGTAACGAAGAGCGGACAACATTATCCGCCGGAAAATCTTTATGATTTCGCATTTAATCCCGCTTCAGTTGAGAAACTGAAAAATTACGGTTTTAACATGTTTTCTGTCGCTAATAATCATCTCTTTGATCAGGGACAGCGCGGAATTGACGAAACAAATGAAAACCTGAGTTCACTGGGTTTTTATCACTATGGCTGCCGTGACGGGATAATAAACAGTATAAAAACCGCTACGGTCAAAGGGGGTATCATCAACGAAGTTATTCAGCCGCAACAGGTGACACAGGAAAACTGTTCCGCGATTATTGTCGAAAAGAAAGGCTATCGCATTGCCTTTCTTTCATTCAGCTGTGTATATACTGCAATTGAGAAAAAAAGGATCCTTTCAACAATCGAACAGTTGCGAACAAAAAGTGACTTCGTCATTGTTTCACCGCACTGGGGGGTCGAATACCAGCAACAGGCAAACCACAGTCAAAAGTCTCTCGCTCATGCCATGATCGATGCCGGGGCCGATGCCGTTATCGGACACCATCCGCATGTTATACAGAACCACGAAACATACAAGAACAGGCCTATCTACTATTCGCTTGGCAATTTCATATTTGATCAATACTTTTCGGAAAAAACACAGAAAGGTCTGGCCGTATCGTTAAGGCTATCACGAAACACAATTCGACACGACAGTTATTTGATAACAAGCAAACGGAGCAGAATTGAATCGATAGAAAAAGTTATAAATGCAAGGGATTGAGAGAATACAACACGGATTTTCATGCGGATACTTTACAGTTTATCGTAAAAAACGGGCACGAACGATTCTATTTTGGCGGAAATCAGTCCATTTTGTACATCGTTGAGAGTGAAGGTGACCTTGTAACGAAGCCCATTCACAAGCGAACGCATGCAAACGCGCAAACGCTTGTCTTTATGCCAGTTTAACACATCAAAATCGATGTCGCGATTATCGTCATCGTAAAAGGAAAGTATGTTTTTATCCGGATAAAAGCCTTTGAGCCGTAATACCATGGTAAGCGACGATCCTTTGTAAGTATCAGGCGAATCAAGGATCGCTTTAACATTAAATTCTTCATCGCCATTCGCTGCACTGTTATCATTTATAGCCTGAGCTGCGATAGAACAGGCACAAACAGATAACACTGCAACGACAAAGCAGCGGAGAAATATCTTCATGCCCACGATCAGTGAATATTTACCTGTTTGGGCTCATTGGCAACGACTTTTTTCCGTGCGACTCCCAAAACGAGCTGGCTGTTCTGCAAACGATAGAAAAGATACTCTACAAGTACCCAAAGAATGAGGCTTGACCAGAACACGACGATTGCTTGTATAAGAGTGATATTCATAAATGACCTCCTCTTGGATCACTTGTATTAAAGCACTTTGCATGCCAAAATCGTTACGATTTTTTGGAATAAAGACAATAAAGGCTCTATTAATTCGGTAATATCTTTTCATTATTATTATAATGTTCATACAAATTTTATTTTTATGCCCGCGTTGTCTTAACGTATCATTAATACAACAGGAAGTTGTTGCTTTGAGACAAAAAAGGTTTTTCACATCATCACAACAGACAACAAGAGGGGATTATTTTTTCAGGTTGAAAATGACGGGTGTTTCGACTATATGGTTCTTATGAACAGATATTTGCCCGCTATTCTTATTACGTTCCTTCTCATCCTTCCCCTTTCAGGAAGGGAAAACTCAAAATACATCATAACTGTAAAAAATGTCGAAACCTTCTCGGCACCGGATCGGACATCCCCCCGAATTCAAAGCGGACTGCAATTCGGCACTGTCGTCATTCCCGAAAGAACGGTTTTCAACGATTATGATTTCAACTATCTTGAAATAATACACGCGGGAAAAAAGATATACCTTCCGCAGGAAATGTGTATTCTTCTCGACAGCGATGCCGACGACACCATTCTCCGCTACGAATCACAAAAATCCTACCCTTCACATTACATACCCGACGAACTTGAAATAATAAACAAAAGCTGCAGTCTGGATGCCGCGGAAGTTCATGTGCGCCATGAAATGCTCGACGACCTCTACCGCTTTATCGAAAAAGGGCGCATGGCGGGTTATTCACTCAAAGTTGCGGGGGGATACGCAAGTCTTGACGATCGTATCTCAGAATATGAAAAAGCCATCAAAGAGGATCCCAAACAAAGCTATGTGAAACCTCCCCTTGAATCGGATTACGGGAGCGGTTTTGCGGTGGATTTCTCGGATACGCTCGTAGGGCCTAATTACAAGAAATATTTTATGACCTACAAGCTATGGCAATGGCTTTCTGACAATGCGGCCGAGTTTAATTTTGTTCCGACAGAGTTTCCCTACAAATTCATCTACTCGGCATCGTCGGTTGCGGACAAGGGTGACATTTTGTGGAAGTACCGGATCGTACAGATAG
>JAEWVL010000438.1 GCA_023396665.1 Spirochaetota bacterium | reverse complement strand
CCATACACGTCTGCAGTCTACAATGGTATATGTAACGCATGACCAGGTTGAGGCTATGACCATGGCTGACCGTATCGTTGTAATGAAAGACGGCTATATTCAGCAGATCGACAGTCCGATGAATCTTTACGCAAATCCTTCAAACATGTTTGTTGCCGGTTTCATGGGTTCGCCTCCGATGAACTTCCATAATGCTGTTTTTGAGTCAGATAAGGTTACCGCTCCGGGTGTGGTCGTCACACCGACAGCCGATCAGCTTTCAAAACTCCGTTCGGCTGCCGTTAAAGATATCGTTTTCGGTATTCGTCCCGAGCACATTCATACAACTTCTACCGATCAGAACAGAATGAACGCTGTAATCGAAGTTATTGAGCCTCTCGGTTCGGAGACAATGCTTCATGTTCGACTCGAATCAGGCAATATCATGACTGTGAAAGCAGATCCCGGAATGACTTTCCGTGTGAACGAGAATGTTGTTCTTGGTTTCGACATTGAAAAATGCAAGTATTTTGATTCAAACGAGACAATCGATTCTCTCGGCAAAAAAGAGAACCTTTGCATCGTCTGATCCTTAATTGACACTGAAAATCAGTTTCATAAACAAAAAGCCTCCATTAGAAATGGAGGCTTTTTGAATCGTTAAATGACGATAGTAAATGCGACTAAATATTTTTCTCGGTAAACCATTTAACTGCGGCACGCAGAAGATCGGCGCTTGTTTCGAGCTTCAGTTTGTTTTTTATACGCAATTTGTGTGAGAAGATGGTTTTTTCTTTCAGATCCAGCTTTTCGGCAATTTCCTCGTTTTTGAAGCCCATACCGATCATTTTAAGAATTTCGAATTCCCTGTCCGTCAGTTTTTTTAACAGAGACATCTTCTTCTGGTCTTTTGACTGTGCAAGGTCCACACCTCCTTTACGGGAAAAGAAAGTTTCTCCCGAAAGTACAGCGCTGATAGCGTCTTTGATTTTCTCGGTGAATTCAGATTTGTTGACGTAGCCTTTCGCGCCGGCGTTTTCCGCCCGTTGGGCGTAAATTTCCTCGTCATGCATCGACAATACCATCGTATGTATCTGCGGATAGCGCTCGGTCATCTCCTTTACGATGTCTATTCCGTTCCGATCCGATTTCAGGCCGATATCGATAATAAGCATATCCGGTTTCAGTTCTTCGACTTTTGCGAAACATTCATCGTAATCAACCGCATTACCGAGAATTTCTATTCCGTCATTGGCCGTAACCATCTGTTTGAGTCCCTGATAGATTATTGGATGATCGTCAACCACCAGTATCTTGTATTTATAATTGTTTTCCATGATTGACTGCTCCTCATTTTGTTTTGTAGTATTTCTGAAGAAAATTCAGGGCGTCCGGATAGGTAAGAGGTTTTGCAAAGTAGAAGCCCTGTCCGTATTCGCAATCATGCAGTTGCAGAAATTGCAGCTGCTCTGCGTCTTCAAGCCCCTCACCCACGACCGAAAGTTTCAGTCCGTGTGCAAGTCCGAGAATTGACTGGACAATGAGACCGCTTTCCTCGTCAACATTAGCCATTTCACAAATGATTTGTCAATTTTAATAATATCAAGGGGGAAATGTTTTAAATAGGTGAGTGACGAGTATCCTGTGCCGAAGTCATTCATATACAGTGCGATGGAAACTGCCTTCAATCTGAGAAGTATGATGTTTGTGCGTTAGTATCGCCTCCAGGAATGGCAATTTATTTCATTGCAGTCTTTTCTTTCCGCAGTTTCCGCAACCCTTTAGCCGCTTCATATCCAGATATGCCTGTTCCGCTCCGTTTCGTCCATAAGTTCTTTCGACCATCCACCTGAATGGACGCATCTGAGGAATGTGTCGTATCACCATTTCAATTGCCGCGCTGCCGCTGAGTAACTCTCCCCTGCGACCTGATAAAAACATGCCCGATTTCACTGATTTGCTATCGGCTTCTATTACAGCTGTAGATTTGAAATCATCACTCGCAGCCATAGAAAAGAATGCCTGCCGGTCAAATCGTTTCACGAAATCAGCGAAACGCTCACAAAGCGAGCATGAGAGATCAAGCACCACCGTCCAATAACCGCTTTCGTAATTCGTGTTGCCGTGATTCATATGGAGCTCCAAAGAGTCTCGTTTTTATACAATCGGCTTTTTTATGCAATCAGATTAAAGGTACATCACATAATATGCTCTTGCGGTTTGAAAAATGAAAACAAATTTGACAGCTTTCCTGACGGGCGGTGGCGTTTCAGCTTGCAAAAAATGAAGATACATTGCCTGACAGCGGGGGCTTTGAGCTCAGGCAGGTTTTGTGTTGGCTTTTTTAAGGGGGGGATATAGACAGGGCGAATTGTGTTTTAAAATGCATTTCGCATGTGTGAGCGGCGAAAAGTCCCGGCATACCGGCATAGATGAAGGAGTTGTTATGACAGATCAACCGTGCAGTAGATGTAATTCTTTATGTTGCCGGCATATAGCTATTGAAATCGACAGACCGGTGTCCAAAAAGGATTACGATAATATTCGCTGGTACCTGATGCACAAAAAGGTTTCGGTCTTTGTCGATCACAAGAGCAACTGGTTTATCAAATTTGATACACCCTGCGAGAATATCAGTAACAATGCGTGCGCAATATACGATCAAAGACCGAAGATATGCCGCGATTATCCGGAAGACGGTTTTGATTGCGAGAAACAGGGCGACGGTAATTACTATAAGATGCTTTTTGACAGCGAGGAGTCATTTTGTGACTACCTCGATGATAAAAAGAAAAACTGGCGTTTTAAGTGAAGCCCGGGTGAGGGTTGTATTGCAGCCCTTACTTGAGAGCTACATTCATTTCAAGCTGCCCCATCGGGCTGTAAAGGTTGATCCCCAGCGTGGTTTGCTGTACGAGCGTGATGGTGAAATCTTTTCCGTTTATAACGGTGGGGGTTGTGATATCAATCTGTTTGCCCGAGTAGGCAAAAAGGTTCATGGCGTTACCGGTGATCATATTTGCCAGTTCACCGACAATATCTTTGTATTCGCTTTTTAACTGCTCTTCTGTCAGCCCGGGAGCGAGTATTTCCGCTATCTTGGTCACCATGGAATAACCCATGCTGTAAACCACTTCGCCGCTGATGGATCCCGTAATTCCAATGATAATCGCCACGTCGTGAGAGGGCTCGGGATTTTCTTTTATTATCATCTTGCCTCTTCTCAGATCGACATTCATTACCGATTTGAAAACTGCACTTGCCGCTTCAAGAAAAGGATTAACATATTCAGCGTTAATATTCATCAGTATCACCTGTTGCAAAAGTAAGTCTCTACAACCCGAACCTGGGATGCGCACCCGTTTTAAAAATTGAGTTTTAAAACGATATCTGAGCGATTTGCCCGAAGACACTATACATAATGCAAAATTTTTATTTGTAAAGCAATTTTTAGCAGACAATCTTTTCGAAAAAAAGCAAATTTATGCGAAAAAGCTGCGATTATTCGCAGCTTTTTCGTCCTGTTATTCCATCTGCATTCTTGTTATGTTTGATTTTTCACTGAAAGGATCGAGCACAACCTGGAGCAGAACTTCTTCTTTTCCCGCAATCTGATCCTGCACGAATTTGTGATCCACCTCGACCGCTTCGGGTATCGATCTTTCAACAACGGTAAACATGCTGACGCCGGTGGGGGTTGATACGCCCCGTGCGAGAGTTCCGGCCGGCAGGCTTATCAGGTCATCAAGAAATGATTCAGCGTTTTCAAGACCGATAATCTGTACGGGAACTTCTTCGTTTGAATATATCCCTTCGCCGATAGCGAAAGGCTTTGTCGTTAACGCAGCCGAAGAAATAATCTGTGTGCCTGCGCTGAAGTCTGATCCGTCCTTTGCGAGAGTGCTGATCTTCTCGGCGATTTCCTGCTTGAGAGCGGACAGACGCTGGTTTTCAAGACGGGTTCGGATGAACTTTTTCTCCTCAGCGGGATCCTTTTCTTTTTCTGAAACCGGCTCGCTAATCTTGTCTTTTGCCAGAGCATTAAGAAATGTCTTCGCTTTCTTTTCGGTGACCGGATCGCTGTTTATTTTCTGGGCGTCGTCGTAAACTTTGTTCACCTCTTCGTCGGTAACAAGGAGCCGATCGGCGTATGTTGATTTGATTTGCTCGTCAGAGAGAGTGGCTATTTTTATCACAAAAGTTGAAAGCGATGCTTTTTTTCTGAATTCGAGTTCGGTACGGGATATGCCGGCTGCCGACGAGGCCATCTGCTGCATTTCGCGACGAAGAAGATCTTTTTCGGTCATCTCATAGTATTCAGCGGGGGATAGAACAAGCGCCTTCAGAGTGTTCGTGAACAGGTCTTTCTGAAACTGACCGCTGGGGTCGGTGAAATTGCGTCTGACGGTTTTTCGTACCAGTTTTGTATCGATGGAGACACCGAGACTTTCTGACATCTGGGAAAGCAACTCCATGTTGATAAGCTGGCTGATGATGTAGGGCTTGTATTGCTCGGCCAGATCCGGGTTTTGTGCAAGTGCCTGTATGTTTCTGACGTAGCGTATGTAATCAAAACGGGTAATGGAGCGTCCGTTTATCACTACATAGGTGTTCTGATTGGTGTTGAAGCGCTGAACGTATTCAGGTAATCCGAATGAGACGATAATAAGTATTGTGAAAAAGCTGATTATAATATAGCCAATTACCTTGAGAAAGATGTTTTTTGTCTGAATCATTGTAAGTTCCAGTGTATTAGAGATTGAGAGTCGTATAATGCCTCTGCCCGCGAGGGAGCAGTTCTAGAGACAGCAGATGGGCTCAATTTGTCAATAGTAATCTGGTAATAGAGCCCGATCCCCCTGTTTTGTCCTGTGTATTAGCAAAAATTCACCCGCTGCACACTGAGCTCCAGTGCTATCCGCTTGAACTCATTCCTTTGAATCGTTCTTTGCTTCGGGGAAGTTTGCGGCTTTTTCCGGAATCATGACCGGAATGCCGTCAATCACCGGATAAACAAGTCCGCATTGCTGGCAGGTGACCGTTGCCGCAACCGCATTGTATTCCAGATCTCCGATACAGACCGGACACGCGAGAACATCCATAAGTTTGCTGTCTATCATACAAGACCTCGTAGCTATTGATAATGTGTTGAAATGACTTCTTCCGGGAGCCCTATTCTCAGTGTTGATAAATACTGCTGCCGTTTATCGATGGTGGGTACTGTCGCAGATCAACAGTCTCTGGCAAGATATTTTTTGCACCGAAGGCTTCCGTCAGGGCAGGGCAAAGTGCTTGACGCTTATCAATTGCCGGTTCAGTCTTGAAAGCAGTACGCTCGAATTAATGCCGCCGGCAATAATTTACCGCATATTTATTTGGTACTATTCGAGCTTCGCGGTGCCGGAAATAGGCGATAAAGATTCCCGATATTCTCTTTTATCGGGTTTAAAATCGGGGTTAAAAGGGGAAACAATGAAAAGTCTCAGGAATAGCGCTGTTGTTCTCGCCGGATTGATTGTCCTTTGTATGCTGTTATCTGGAAAATCTCCCGGTTTCAATGGCTTACAGTTCACGATTGACGAGCAGTTCAGAATAATTGCCGAAAACCCTTCAATGTATGCTCTTCCGTTTTTCTTCGCTTTTTTTATCGCCCCGTTATTGGTATATAATGTGCTCTCTCTGGCATCTTTTGATTCAGATTGGGCCCCCGCTTTTTATGGAACTGTTTTGTCTCTGTTTTCTTTGTATCTGGTTTGTGTTACCGTTTCATATGCTTCACAGGCGCTTTTGTTTCCCCGTTTGCTCTCGGAGCGAGGGGGCTTCGACACCCTGCTATTGTGGTATCTGGGTAATCATTCAGGTCTCGCATGGTTTCTGCACCAAACGGGTTATGCTGCCTTATCGGTGGTTATGTTTTTGCTTTTTTTCCGCTGCGATATCGATATCCCCCTTTTTGCCTTGATTCGCCGGGGAATGCTTTTTTCTTCATTTTTGTTTTTTCTCGGATTTATCGGGATGGCGTTTGCCATTAATTCCCTGCAGCTCTTTCCTTACGGCGGAATGGCGGTGATTTTTCTCGTGAGTGTTTTGGAGATCATATCGTTTTATCTGCGCAGACAAATAAAACGAAGGGAACGTCAAAAACAGGAGGCTGCCCTGGATCTTGCGCTGGCTGGAGATGCCGGAAATTTTGTTTCGGAACACGCGTCCGGGCCGGAAACGCGACAATCGCTGCAAGCGAAAAGCGAAGGCGGGGAGGATCCTCGGCAGGGGGCTTCGACTCAGGTTCGGGTAATCAAACGTGCGTCTTCACAAGCAAGGGGTTCTGATGTAAAACAAACAGCGAAAAGAAGCTCAAAGAAAAAAAGTGTTTCCGGAAAACCCGAAAATAAATCCAATAAAAAAAATGAAAAAAGAAAGAAATGAATTATCGAATAAGTATTATATAGCCGGATTAACTAACGGTTTGCAGCTATGCTGATTGCTATACTAAGTGAAGAAATTAGATTGTTACAGTGTTGATGCAGGTGAATTATAATAAAAAAATATTTTTTTTAAAAAACATTCCGGAATTTGTTTGACGTAAACATGTGTCACAAGTAGGTTGTCCGAGCACTGAGGGAATGACTGGTGCATGCCGCATTTAACTTATTGGCATTCTGCTTTTTGACAGATCAACCGCTTCGAGAGCCTGAG
>JAEWVL010000365.1 GCA_023396665.1 Spirochaetota bacterium | reverse complement strand
TCGAATCACTCTATAAAAAATTCGAATACAGCACCTTCGCGCAGTTCATCGACACCTGGATATGGAAATCAGACTTTTTGCGCGAATACGAGGACTTCACTGTGTTCTCGGAGGCCGTCGCACGCGATCTTGCGGCGCAGAACATCCGTTATGTCGAGGCACACTACTCGCCCTCAGGCTACGCCTATCTCGGTCTCGAAATTCAGCAGATCACAGAGGCGATTCGCACAGGCCTGCGCCGGGTTCCGGAAATCGAGATCATGCTTATCGCGGATCTCATACGCGACATGGGGCCCGAGAGCGCTGTCGACACGGTCGCAAAGGTGAGTGAACTGAAAGAACTCGGCGTCATCGGTGTCGGTCTGGGGGGATCTGAGCAGAAGTATCCCCCCGAACCCTTTGCCGCGGCCTACGAGAAAGCGTGCCGTTTCGGCCTGCACACAACGGCTCATGCGGGTGAGGCCGCCGGAACGAAAAGCGTTTGGGGGGCGATTCGTACGCTCGGTATCGAGCGGATCGGCCACGGCGTTCGCTCAATCGAGGACAATTCGCTGGTCGATTATCTTGCACAAACGCGGATTCCGCTTGAAGTGTGTCCGCTGTCAAATGTCTGTACGGGTGTCGTTAATTCGATTGAAGAGCACCCCATCAGAAAACTGTATGACCGGGGAGTGCTCGTCACCGTCAGTACCGATGATCCGAAGATGTTCGGAAATTCTCTCGCACAGGAATATCAACTGCTTCATCAGAAACTGGGGTTTTCACAGGCGCAGATATGCGAACTTATAACGAACAGCATCTCATCATCGTGGATGAGTGATGACAAAAAGAAACATCTGAAAAACAGTTTTGCGGCGGATCCCTCATGGGTTCTGTAAAAAAAGCCGGTGAGTTAGCCGGCTTTTTATATTTATATTTTACATGTCTTTCCTGCAAGTTGGGGATTTCACTTGAAGCCCCCCGGCGGACGGCTTTGAATATTGCAGAAATTACTCGTACCTGTTCTTCACAGCATATTATCCCTTGACGACGACATTCACCAGCTTCTTTGGAACATAGATCACTTTCGCAATCTCCTTGCCGGCAATATGCTCGCGCACCTTCGCGTCATCAAGCGCCATTTTCTCGATCTGTTCTTTCGAGATATCGGCCGAAACCATTGCCTTTGAACGGATTTTACCGTTTACCTGAAAGACCACCTCAATCTCATCGTCCACGGTCATGCTCTCGTCAAAGGAAGGCCATCTTTCATCGACCAGCATGGTCTTCGAACCGAGAACTTCCCACAACTCTTCAGAGATATGCGGCACAAAAGGGTTCAGCATAATGAGCAGCTTGGTGAATACCTCTGAAAGCACATCGGAGTATCCCGCAACTTTCGAGAGCTGCTCTTCGCTTGTGTAAAGCGTATTCACGAGTTCCATCATTTTCGCGATGGCGGTATTGTACTGCATGCGCTCGAACACGTCGAAGGTCACACCCTTCACCGTCTTGTGCAGCTCTGTCAGAAGTTTTTTTAGCTGAGCATCGACCACCGAAGCCGTGTTGTAATTTGCTTTGAAATCTCCGATATGCCGTGCGACAAAACGCCACACGCGTCCGACAAAACGGAAACAGCCGGCCACGCCCTGATCAGACCAGTCAAGATCCTTCTCGGGCGGTGATGCGAACAGCATGAAAAGACGCACGGTGTCGGCGCCGTACTGTTTGATGATCGCATCCGGATCGACGACATTGCCTTTCGACTTGCTCATCTTGGCGCCGTCCTTGATCACCATGCCCTGGGTGAGCAGGCGCTTGAACGGCTCACGTTTCGGCACCAGACCGAAATCGTTAAGCACCATGTTGAAGAAACGCGCATACAGAAGATGCATGCAGGCGTGCTCGATGCCGCCGATATACTGATCAACGGGAGCCCAGTAGTTAACCGCATTTTTATCAAGAATTTCAGCGGAACCGGGTGAGGTGTATTTCGCAAAATACCACGACGAATCGACGAAGGTATCCATCGTATCGGTCTCGCGCCGGGCATCGCCGCCGCATACAGGGCATTTGACTTTATAGAACGATTCCATCTGCGTAAGGGGGGATACGGTGCTTCCCTTAAAATCGACATCGGTCGGCAGTTCAACAGGCAGATCTTTTTCGGGAACCGGAACAGATCCGCATTTTTCGCAGTAAATGACGGGAATCGGACAGCCCCAGTAGCGCTGGCGTGAAATACCCCAGTCGCGAAGACGGTAATTGACAGTGCGTGTACCGTAGCCTTTTTTTTCGGCGAAATCGATAATCGCGTCCATCGCACCCGTGTTTTTCATGCCGTTGAATTCACACGAGGCGACCAGCACGCCCTCGTCCGTATAGGCATCGCTCATCGTCGCAGCGTCAAGAGGCTCTTCGGGATTATCGATAACGACCTTGACGGGAATGCCGTATTTCTTCGCGAAAGCGAAGTCACGCGTATCGTGCGCAGGCACGGCCATGATCGCGCCGGTGCCGTATTCCATCAGAACGAAGTTACCGACGTACACGGGAATGACATCGCCGGTGAAAGGATTAACCGCATTGAAGCCGGTGTAAAAACCCTCTTTCTCTTTCTCGTCATTGGTACGGTCGATCTTCGATTCGTTCTTCATCTTTTCGGCTTTCTCACTCAAAGCCTGATCGGTGATTTTTTTGACAAGGGGATGCTCCGGCGCGACGACCATGAACGTGACCCCGAAAATCGTATCGGGCCGAGTGGTGAAAATCGGCAGATCCTCGCCGCTTTCAAGTTTGAAATTCGCGTGAAGACCGAAGGAT
>JAEWVL010000315.1 GCA_023396665.1 Spirochaetota bacterium | reverse complement strand
GGCATTGCCGGAATGAATAAAGGACGGTTCTACATTAATTGAGTACCCCTCGAAGAACAGTGCCGAAGTACTGCTATTGCCGGCGCGGAAAGCCGGTGAGAGCATCAGTGTTGCGGAATGATCGCTTGACCAGCTGTAAGTTCCCTTCGGAATCAAGGCGAATAATCTGGTGTTGAAGGGGTGCCATTCGTAAGCAACTGTGCAATCCGTTGCATTGCTGTTAGCGGATGGATCCGAAAAAAGCACGGTTTTGTCAATCTGCGGATCCCGAAGGGAATAATGCGATACATTTATGAAGGGAAACGAATGATCAAGCAGCCGGATGTGCGCATCAACAAAGGGGGCGGCCTGTATGTTATGCATCGCTATTCCGGCGGAAAGGGAATACAGGGCATAACCGTCATTTATGACGTTTGTATTGATATGAGAGGAATAATCGTTCATGTGCATTGCCGAAGTGAGGGATAATGACATGATGCGTGGTACAAGATTGCTGTTGCGTGTTCTCGTTTTTGCGTAGTCCAGGGGTTCATCGGGAATTTCGGGCAGTGGATTGTGATCATCAGGAATTTTGCCGGAGACGCTCACAGCGGAGCTATCTATTCCGATAGGACCCGGTGCTATAATGGACGCTATCGTACGAAGCCCGTTTGCCGAAATTTCTCTGATGCTGTACTCTCCGCAGTCACCGGCACAATATAACAACACTTCAGAAGACGCATCATAGCGAAGATGGTATTCGCTTTCGATTGTATCGGTAAGCGCGATGATCTCTCCGTCAGAGAGACGGTAACGCATGATATCACTGCCCTTGTTCAGACCCGCACAAAAGTACAGGTATTCACCGGACAGAACCGGATATGACAGTGACAGAAAGTGCAGAACTGCATTATGAACAAGCAGTCCCCTGCTGTCATAAATACGAATACCGGACTGACTGGAAGAATACCACACATAAACGATGTTCCCCGAATCTGAAATGGAAACAGATCGTGACAGATCGGTTTCGAGGCTTGCGGGAACTAATACGCGATTTGCATTAATCTCTAAAACTGTTCCGTTTAAACGCGATTCGAGAAAAAGATTAATTGCTTCTTTTTTTAAGGAATATGAAGTGCGTGCAGAGGCGCTTGTCTGATCGCCGATATTCGGAAGCCGTGCTGAAAAAAGTCTGTAATACGCACTTTTTGGACTGTGACCGTTTTTGAGATGGTGTATAAATGCCCTGTTCTTTTCAAAACCATAGTGATCTTCAATGTATTGAAGTATCGCGCTTCCGCTTCCTTTGTTTTTAAATATATCATCATTGATAATCAAATGATGATATCTGTATTTCGCCGAGCGACCGGCAAGATATGCGGCTATGGCTGATGAAGACCTGTGCTGTCTGATCGTTTCCGGATGAGACCCTTTTTCTGAAAAAAACCGGTCCATGAAAACAATTGCAACAGCATGATATGCCGCGACGGAAAGATCAGAACGGTTACCGTTATAATACAGATGTATTGTTCCGTCGGCATCGATCTTGAATGGATATTTAGCGGCCTTGCATAGGCGCAACGAAACGCGTGAACTCAGGCGTGAGGCACTCAGATCGCTGCAGTCAGCTATTGCGTCTTCAGCAGCTTCAAGGGCTGTCTGTGCTGCCAGTTCAAAATTATTATCGTAATAGACAATACAGTGTGCTGTTTCAAGCTGCAAAGGCAAGAACGCCGGGTGTAGTATTACAGGAAAAAAAACAGCGATCAGGATCAGTGATACAATCTGGAATTTATTCATTATGCCCCTGCGATATCGACGAGTTTCCACATTGCAAGGGACGCTTTTTCGGAAATGTAGACTTTGGTGATCTGATTGGTGAAAGCGGACGGTTGCGGGTTGATTTCAATAATTTCGGCGCCGTTACGGTGAGCGTAATGCGGTAGTGAACAGGCGGGCATAACCTCTCCGCTTGTCCCTATGATGATCATGCAGTCGCATTCACAGCAACAGGACTGACTTTGACGATAGACTTCAGGATCGATCTGCTCGGAAAAAAACACAAAGTCGGGTTTATAGACTGCTCCGCACTTTGAACATCTCGGCGGCATCTGCTTCAGCATATGCGGCTCGAAAGCGACTTTTTCATTGCAGGCGGTACAGACGAATCTGTTCAATGTACCGTGAAATTCATAGACCGCTTTAGACCCCGCACGACTGTGCAGGGCATCAATATTTTGTGTGATGACCGCACTTGCTTTTCCCATTTTTTCCAGTTCAGCACAGGCGTAATGTGCCGGATTCGGCTCGGCACTTCCCATGAAATCATAGAAAATCTCTTTTATCATTCTCCAGGACTGTTCGGGATTTCGTTGAAAATTGGATAATTCAATACAATCGGGATTGTATTTCTGCCATAGCCCCGATTTTCCTCGAAAAGCGGGGATACCGCTTTCAACAGATATTCCGGCACCGCTGAAAATAATACAGTTTCGTGATTTTCTGATAATTGCGGCGGCCTGTTCGATTCGCTCTACACTGTCCATAGTGCCAGGCTATGAAAGGCACGGCATTTTTCAAGCAGAATTGAAGCTGAAAAAGCGACTGATGTCACATATACAAACATATGAATATCCTCATTGGCTGATGATTTTCGTGATGAAAGTAAAAATCGACTTGATACCGTAGTGCAATTGTATGATTAGGTCTTACCATATGTATGAACGAATGGCTGTGATGACGGCCAATACGGACGGAGCAAATGATTACTGTTAGAAACCTGTCGAAATCCTACGGTGCAAGAATTCTTTTTGAGAATGCCAGTTTCATGATCGCCCGCGGGGAACGTATCGGATTAGTCGGCCGTAACGGGCACGGAAAGACGACTTTTTTTCGAATTTTACTTTCAAGCGAACATGCCGATGAGGGCACGATTGATATACCGAAGAACTACACAATAGGACAGGTTGATCAGCTGCTATCCTTTTCCAGAAAGTCCGCCGTAGAGGAGGTACTTCAGGTGCTTCCCGAAGAGGAGCGTGAAGCCTGGCGTGCGGAAAAGATTTTATCAGGACTAGGTTTTTCAGAAAGCGATATGCAAAAAGCGCCGGAACTTTTTTCAGGCGGTTTTCAGGTTCGTATTAATCTTGCAAGGGTACTGCTGCAGGAGCCAGATCTTCTGCTTCTTGATGAGCCGACAAACTATCTCGATATTACTTCGGTGCGCTGGCTTATTCAGTTTTTGCGACTCTGGAAAAAAGAACTGCTGCTCATCACCCATGACAGAAATTTCATGGATCAGGTGGTAAGCCATACGATTGCGATACACAGAGGACAGTTCAAGAAGATTGAAGGCACAACCGAAAAAATGTACCGGCAAATTGCAAAAGAAGAGGAGATTTACGAAAAAACCCGAGTGAATGACGAAAAACGTCGTAAAGAAATAGAACTATTCGTCGATCGTTTCCGTTTCAAGGCAAATATCGCTTCACGTGTTCAATCGAGAATGAAAATGCTCGATAAAATGGATAAAAGGGAAAAATTGTCGGATATCGCCTCGCTTGAATTTGCCTTTAACTATAAACCAGTGCAGGCGAAGACACTTCTCAGTGCTGAAAATATATCATTCGGCTATACGGATACGCAACTGTTTTGCGATCTAACACTTTCGATAGCGCGCGGAGAGCGCATTTGTATTATCGGACAGAACGGCAGGGGAAAAACAACCTTGTTGAAGGTGCTTGCGGGAATACTCGAAACGCAAAGCGGTTCCATCGTGCGCCATCAGCAATTGCAATGCGGTATTTTCGAACAGACCAATATTTCCACTCTCGACCCTGCGCGTACGGTCGAAGAAGAAATTGCAGCATCTTCGGGTGCAGACAGGCAGCTTGTTCGCAATATTTGCGGCTCGATCATGTTCGAGGGGGATGACGCACTTAAAAAAATCGCCGTTCTTTCCGGCGGCGAGCGCGCCCGTGTCATGCTTGGAAAGATTATCATATCTCCCGCCAACATTCTGTTTCTCGATGAACCGACAAATCACTTCGATATGGATTCGTGTGATTCGCTGCTTGAGGCGCTTGATCAATATGAGGGTGCTCTGCTTATGGTCACACATAACGAAATGTTTCTTCATGCGCTCGCCGATCGTCTTGTCGTATTCAGAGATTCGGGCATACTTGTGCATGACGGCAATTACTCGTCATTTCTTGAAAAATACGGATGGGAGACGGAACCTCGAACGGCAAATCGTTCCAGAGAAGGCAGAAAGGACCTGCGCAGACT
>JAEWVL010000313.1 GCA_023396665.1 Spirochaetota bacterium | reverse complement strand
ACTTTCGAAAGACCCCGAACCTCTATCTGCATTATCCTCCCCCTCCGGCATAGTAGCGAATCATTTGTTTCCAGAAAAAATAGCCCGCCGCAAAAAAGATGAATGAAGCGGGAATTGCGTAAAACATTGCCGGCGAAAACCGGCCCAGTATCGCCTGCGCGGGAAATAGCGCTATCATTGAAAGGGGGATAAGCAGTGTGAATATCCATTGCAGTGCAGCTGAGTAGATGGATCCCGGATAGCGAGAAAATACGAGAATGGATTCCAGAAGCTCTGTTACACGGCCGTTACCAACCCAGATGAACAGGCTTGCCGAGAGAATCAGTGCAAAACTGAAGAGTATGAGCACCGACAAAAACAGAAAGATCATGAAAAATATCCAGCCGCATAATGTCGGGGAGGGCAGATAAGAAAGTGTCAATGAGACGAGCAGGATGCCGCCCAGTGTACGACTGATACCTTCTATATCAATGCCGCGAAGCAGGGTGATAAGCAGTGGTGATCGCGGCTTGAGAAGCGTTATTTCGAAAGTGCCTTCCCGTGACTGCTCGAAAATGACCCATACCATGCCGAAAAAGATCGGGAAAGCTATGCCGCGGGATAGCAAAAACACCGCCTGAATCAGCAGTGCCTCATGCATCGACCAGCCGGGAAAGGAGCTGCCCGTGTTGTAGATGAGAAGCGTAACCAGGGGGGATACCAGTTCAAGAAGAAAAGAAACTGTGAAGCTGATGATGAAATCACCCCGGTAGGCTGCACGTTCCGCAAAAGATGTTCGCAGTGATCGCAAAAAAAGGTGCAGAGTTGAAAAACGAAAGCTTTCCCCTTTTATGCGGGTTTTTTTCAGTTTCATCCGATCAGGCTCCCACACCGGTAAAATGCTTTATACCCAGCCGCCAGAGTAACTCGGTGGCGATCATCATAAAAACCAAAGCACCGAATTGCATTGCGACAATCTGCGGAATGCTCAGGCTGAAACCGGCCAGCTCGTATGAGCCGAGAAATACGCGTACCGGCACATAGCTGACGAACTGAAACGGTAAAAAGAAAAGAATCTTCTGAACTGCCTGGGGAAAAAAAGAAAGCGGAATGAAGACTCCCGCCATAAGGTCACGCGCCAGGCGGATAAGTGCGCGGATACCGTCTGTGCGTGTCAGCCAAAAAGCGAGAATACCTGTCGAGTAATTGATGTAAAACAGTATCATGAAACTGAGCGTAATGGAAATGATGGACCAGATCGGGCGCGCCGGTATGAGCGGTATTCTGAAAACAAAGAAAAAGATGAGCCATACCGGTATGAATTCAAAAAGAAAACCGAGTATGCGATGACCGATTTTCTGGGAAAGGGCGAAATAACGGTGTGACATCGGGCGAAGGATATAGGTGATAAATTTTCCCGAGCGTATCAGCATCTGAAGATTCCAGTCGGCGAAGTCCATTGTCAGGTAGTAGATGAGAGAGGCGGCACCGTAGTACACGAGCATCTGCTGAAGAGAGAAGCCCGCGAGAGTGTCTTTGCCGGCATATACGGCATGCCATATGTAGACCTGTGCCAAAAAGAACGCCGGGCCGACGACAAGAGACAGCAGCATGTGTGACCTGTATGCGGCCCACTCTTTATAGGTTACGAAGGCTACGGCCTTAAGTGTTTTGATTGCATTTGACAAAGGCTTCATGATGATCAGTTAATCCTTAAAATCGGCGCTTATTGTATGCCGGACCAGGCGATGGTGCGGGTTTTTACCATAACATCGGGATGCCAATCGGAATGGTCGGCAAAAAAAGCGACATAGATGAACTCTTCGGACGGATCGACAAACAGTGAGCACCATCCCCAGCCATCGTGATTGTAGCAACGCGGGGAGACGGTCGGCCCGTCACAGAAAAACCCCCATCCGAGTCCCTGATGGTAATTGATGCAGTTTTTTCCCCAATGGTAGGAGGGTACGCTGTCGAGCTGGTTACGGGTCATCGTTTCAACCGTGGTGCGCCCCAGCAGGCGAACACCGTCGAGTGTACCGCCGTTAAGAAAACACTGGCCGAAGCGGAAAAGATCGTACATCGTGGTAAAGGCGCCGAAGCCGCCGAGTGACGGCGATTTCGGATCTCTTCTTTTTATATCCGCTATATTGTCAAGTTCCCAATCGGCATTGATGCAAACCTCGTTTAATAATTCATCGGGTACATCGATAAATGTTCTGTTCATGCCGAGCGGTTTGAAAATCTCATCCTGCAGATAATCGGCAAGATGTTTTCCGGATACCCTCGTGATAATTTCTCCGAGTATACAAAACCCGAGTGTGGAGTAGTTCCATTCTTTACCCGGTTTTGACTGTATCGGCCCGCTAAGGACAATTTTTATCCAATCTTCATTTTCAATCATTCGAAACCAGGGTATCGGATAGGGTTCACAGAAGTAACCCGGGTCAGCAGGAAGTCCGGATGTGTGCGTAAGCAGATGCCATATGGTTATTTGGGAGTGTATCGGCGTATCAAATTCCGGAATAATGTCTTTTACGGGCTGTTCAAGCCAGATTATTCCATCTTCAACGAGTTTCATGATCGCAGCGGCGGTGAACACCTTTGTTACTGAAGCCGCTCTTTTAATCGCGTCAATTCTCATCTCCGGAGCATCATCTCTGTGGGTCAATTTGCCTGCGCACTGATGGGCAAAAATCTCTCCATGTCGTGCCAGCAGTATCCCCCCTGCCTGAATTCGTTTTGTTTCTATTAGCGAATCCATATAGTTGACAAGCAAATGAAGCCGGTTTTCATCATAAGCGGCCTTCTGAGGGCTTCGTGTAGTTATTCCATTATTCCAGTTTGCCATTTGTTTACTCCTGAGTAAGGTGATTGAACAATGTGACTTGCTGTTGTTTACAGGTTTTTGAAAAGTTCAGTTTTGTGTGTCTGCTCATTGATGAGAAAACGCTGCAGGCAAACGTGATAGTCGAATTGACTTGGTGAAGTGTCAAGCAGTTTTGAAAGGAGTTATGCAGTTCGAGAAGAAAAGGAGAGGGCGGTCAATGGACAGCCCTCCCGTGAATTATCCTATTGCGACTTTTCCACGTTCGCCGGTGCGAACGCGAATACATTCTTCAATCGGAAGAATAAATATCTTTCCGTCTCCTATTTTGCCGGTATAAGCCGCCTTGCATATTGCTTCGACACATGGTTCGACAAAATTTTCATTTACCGCCACTTCAATCCGCACCTTATCGATCAGGTTGATTTCAAGGTCCGCTCCCCGATAGTTTTCATGATATCCCCCCTGTTGACCGCATCCAATCACACTTGATACGGTCATCTTTCCGATATCTGCTGCTGCCAAAGCGTTTTTTACATCCGTCAATTTCTCCGGCTGAATAACTGCAATTACCATTTTCATTGGTATCCCCCCTTACTTGGTCAGAAAGCTTTGAAATTCAGGATAGCACTTAATACCATGCTCTCCTATATCAAGCCCGGAAATCTCTTCTTTCGCTGAAACACGTATTCCCATCGTTTTCTTCAAGACAAACCATATCGCTAATGAAACCGCAAATACAAATATACCGACACTGGCTGCGGCGCATAACTGTGCGATCAGTAATTTAAATCCGCCGCCGAAAAATAAACCATTGCCCGTCTGTGAACCTGTGATACCGTCTTCTGCGAAGAGGCCGACTGCAAGAGTGCCGAAGATGCCGTTTACAAGGTGAACAGATAGTGCTCCGACCGGATCGTCAATTTTTAATTTGTCAAATGCAAATACCGAGAGGACAACAAGAATGCCCGCAATCAATCCGATTATTGCGGCAGATGCAACTGAAACAAATGCGCAAGGTGCGGTTATTGCGACGAGCCCTGCGAGTGCGCCGTTGATTATCATTGAAAGGTCGGGCTTCTTCTGGATAAACCAGGAAACCGCTGTTGCACTGATTATTGCGAATGCCGCAGAAGTGTTAGTTGTTACGGCTATGTGAGCAATAGCGGATCCATCTCCCACTGCCATCGTTGAACCGGGGTTGAAGCCGAACCAGCCGAACCAAAGAACAAGTGCTCCCAACGTTGCGTATCCCATGTTGTGTCCCATGATAGGATTGATTGATCCGTCATTGCGGTATTTGCCGGATCGGGGCCCCAGTACGAGTATTCCGGCAAGCGCTGCCCATCCTCCCACTGAGTGTACCACGGTCGAACCGGCAAAATCCCACATACCAAGCGATTGCAGCCAGCCTCCGCCCCATATCCAGTGACCTGTTACGGGGTATATGAAGGCGACAATGATGAAAGAAAAAATGATAAATGACAGAAACTTGATTCTTTCCGCAACCGCTCCAGAGACGATTGTTGCGCAGGTACCGGCAAAGACGAGCTGAAAGAAAAATTTGGCGGTTAAGGGAACTCCGGTCCAGCTGATTGCGCTGTAAACTCCCCGGTAATTGTCTCCGGTCAATGGTGAAGTATCTTCACCTGTGAGCATAAATAATCCCTTCATGCCGACAAACATGTTGCCGTCACCGAACATGAGACCCCATCCGATAATCCAAAATGATATGGATGCTACTGCGAAGACGATGAAGTTTTTTGTCAGAATGTTAACCGAGTTCTTTGCACGGGTAAGCCCCGTCTCGACCATGGCAAAACCCAGATTCATAAAGAATACGAGAAATGCGGCAAACAAAACCCACATCGTATCAAGAGCAGTGATTATAGTCTGCTCTGAAGCGAAAAGCGAGTGTGCGGTAAGTAATACAATTGCTGCTGTGGTAATTCGTCGTAATGATTTCATAAACACCCTCCATCATGATGGATTACTCAAACTCAAGAGGGTGAAATCGGTCAAGCTGCGGAATAAAAAGCTTTGATAATCGAGTCTATTTTAACATGACGGAAAAATTTTTCGATCATGTTAATTTTTGAAAAAATTTTTCAAATCTTGTTTCTGAAACGTATAATAGCATTACACGTTTCAGAAACGGAACTGTGCCATGCTTAACCTTTAATTGTTTTATAAAAAAGATAAGAAAAGATATTTCAGCACTGTTCCATTTTTATTTAATCATCCACGAAATGTAAGAATATAAATTTAGGGAGGATATGAATTTGAAGGGTAAAATTGAAACAAGTATTTGTATTTCTGAAAAGCGGCGTGAGAGAGTAATTGCCGCCGCGGCAGCTCTCAGTGTTTCTATTTTCGATATTCTGGCCGCTTTGATGCGCAAGACAAGAATTTGCTATGATGACAACAGTGCGAGCTTGTGGCAGGCAGTCAAGTATCAGCAATATCTACAGGGAGGATATCGGATATGGCATGTTTCCCTTGATCCTGTATGTTACGAGTTCGGGGTCAGTGAGCGTCTTGTTTTCAAGGTTTCCGTCAGTCGTATCTATGCCGTCGCAATAGATCTTTATCTGGATCAAATAGTTGCCAACGGATTGGATTGTCCAGTAAACGAGAACGATATAGGTACTAACTATAAAAATGCCAGGTATAATGTGGTCTTTTTTGAGAATATTAATCATGAATTTTGGACTATTTGTTGGGATCGAAGAATAAAAAAGCAGGAATAAATAAAAAAAGGGCAAAAGAGAAAAACAAAACTGTTGAAAAATAGAACCGGACAAAAACGGAAGGAAGAACTGTGTTGACAGAGGCTATAAGGACAGGAAGGGAGACTATGAATTTTTCATTGACGGCTGATTGTTTTTCTCGGGAACTGAAGTGTGATTTTGTTAAGAGACTGCAAATACCCGATAGAGGCAACGTTTTAATGGAAATTAACGTAGAAGAGTATTATCGCAAGTACGGGCCGATGGTCTACAGGCGTTGTATGTTTTTACTTCGAGACGAAAACAGGGCTTTCGACGCCATGCAGGACGTTTTTGTCCGCTTGTTGAACTATAAAGACCGTTTGGTTCATCAATATCCTTCAAGTTTGTTGTATCGAATCGCGACAAATATTTGTTTAAATATCATCAAATCTGAAAAAAAGTATGCTGATGTCGATCCGGAGGCTCTTTTGCCGATGATCGCATCGTGCGAGGGTGAAGAAAAGCGTCTTTTTGCCAGAGATTTTCTTGATAAGGTATTTCGTGATGAAAAGCCGGATACCCGGGAAATAGCGGTCATGTTTTTCATTGATAAAATGAAACTGCGTGAAATCTCAGAGCAGACCGGGCTTTCGGTTTCCGGTTTGAGAAAGCGATTAGGCAAGTTGCGTCAAATTGCACTGTTTTATCGGGAGGAGTATGATCATGAATAAAAGCATATCTGATCTTCAACTTGAGCAATACATACTTGGAGAACTTCCACCGGATAAAATGAAACAATTAGATAAAGACCGGGAGAATAATCCTGAATTGGAAAAGCGAATCAAGGCTATCGAATCATCCAGCGAAGATATTTTGTCCATGTACAGCCCGGAATACTTCGGAACACTGGTGCGGCAGAAAGGAATGCGACAAGAGAAACAATCACCGTTTTTGACAAAAGAACGGGTTCGTACTTTTGTTTGGGTTTTCGGTTCAGCTGCTGTTTTCAGTCTTGTTCTGATTCTGCTCTATCCGACAATGCTGACAAAACCCATTACCTATGATTTTCTTTCCGACAGCGGAGAAACGCGTATAAAAGGTGTTTCGTCACTTCTGGTCTACCGGCGGGACGGTTTGTCGATATTGTCGGGAGACCGGGCAGGTGCCGGTGATAATCTTCAATTGTATTATCGCAATGACAACTATCGTTACGGGGCAGTAATTTCAGTTGACGGAAGAGGAGTCATTACGCGTCATTATCCTCTCGGTTCGGATAAATCGGCAACACTCAAAAGCGGGGAACGCACAATTCTTCCTCATTCATATGAACTTGATGATGCGCCCGGTTTTGAGATTTTCTATTTCTTCTATTCCGATAAGGCATTTGACATTACGAGCGTTGAAGAGTCTTTACGCATGAGTTTCACTAATGATGTTGAAAAAATGAAGGCAGTAAACATACAGCAAAAAAATATTGAATATTCGACAGTTTTTATTGAGAAGAAATAAAATCTGTTTCTGCGGGTGCGTTTGATGAGATTAGTAATTCTGAGCCTGGTTATGATCGTGGTATTCTTCTCCGGAACGATCACGGCAGGCAGTGCTGACGTGAAGCGTTATGGGCTGATCATCGGTGCCAATAATGGCGGCTCCAGCCGTGTTATGCTGAAATATGCTTTATCAGATGCCGCTGCATTCAAAAAAGTTATGAACGAGTTGGGGGGGATGCAGGAGTCTGAAACACTGCTGCTGTATAATCCTGACCGGAGAAACTACTCTTCGGCGATGAATCAATTACGGCAGAAAATCGCACAAAATTCAGGTAAGTACAGGAAAAGTGAGTTTTTCTTCTATTACTCAGGCCATTCCGACGAAGAAAGCATACTGCTCGGAAGTGAAAAGATTACTTATTCAGAACTAAAGAGGGATATTGTCTCGCTCAATGTCGATGTGAGAATTGTCATTCTCGATTCATGTTCTTCTGGAGCCTTTACTCGAACAAAGGGCGGGGCGATGCGCTCTTCCTTTATGGTTGATACATCGTATGATATGAAGGGAAATGCTTTCATGACGTCAAGCAGTGCCGATGAAGCCTCTCAGGAGTCGGATAGTATTAAAGGATCGTTCTTTACGCATTATATCATAACCGGTATGCGAGGGGCCGCCGATGTTACACAAGATAAAAAAATAACACTCAATGAGGTGTATCAGTTCGCTTACAATTCGACATTGACCCGCACTCAGAAGACCAGCGGAGGTGCGCAACATCCCCATTATCATATTGAGATGATGGGAACAGGGGATGTCGTGATGACAGATATCAATACATCAAATGCCCGTTTGCTGTTTAATGAAGAGGTCGAGGGGAGAATATTTGTAAAAAATTCCTCTGACAGAATAGTCGCCGAATTTCCGAAATCCTACGGGCAGCCGGTTGTTCTCGGCATTGAAAGCGGCAAGTACACAATAATTGCGACAGACTATAATGACAAAATTCGTCAGGCAGAGGTGACGGTTCCCGGAGGAACCGAGTTTAATTTGCAGAACCGTCATTTTAAATCGCAACGAACTGAAATAACAACCGTTCGAGGTGCTGATAGCGAAAAAAAACCGAATTCTTTTCCTTTCGACTCAGAGGGTTTGCGGGAGAGTTTCAGTGACGTATCAGAGACCGAAAGCCTCATTTCATGGGAGAATGTTCATTTTTCCGGATATGGGGCATCGCATACCTTTTTTGGTCAGCTTGGATCGAGTATCGGTGTATGGACGGGGGGAAAGGGCGGAGTGATCGTTAATGATTCCTGGGTATTCGGAGGGGCTGGATTTGGTCTTTTAACGCAGGAGACAAAGACGATAGCTGATACCGGTCAAATTCCAGATGATCACAAATACTCCTATCTCGGCTTCGGTGGTTTCCTCATGGAATACTATTTTTTCCCTAAAAAAGTGATCTCCTATTCACTGGGTTTCACTATCGGATCAGGGGGATATAGCTTTGGTGAAGACCGCATGGAAGATAACGATAGCGGGTCTGATTCCGGTACATTTTTTGCGATGATGCCTGAGGCGAATGTATACGTTACCATGACACGGTTTTTGCGTTTTGGGGCGGGTGTGGGTTTTCTCTATTTTAATGGAATAAACAACGATTACTATAATGATAGTGCCTTCAATTCACTGACATTTAATCTGATTGTTCAATTCGGCTGGTTTTAGCTGCTCAGGTTGACTGCTCAGGCTGTTTATTTCCTCGGGACGTCTTTCCTGCTTTGATCCCTGTGATGCAAAGAGTTATCCGTCGCAAATCGCTAATCCCGAATGATTACCTCTAAAATGAATTTTTCTTCATTTTCATTGGAATTATTTGAAGTTCGAGTTGAGAATGTTAATTACCGGAACGTTACAATATATATTGAATGAATGTTTAATAAAAAAACTGTATTACGTAGAAAATCATTGACCTGATTGTTGTGATTTGTAGTGTCGACCACAATTCCAGGTTCGGTGTGCATGCAGCATAAACGTATAGAATATTATTTGAGGTAAATAGTGATGAAACGCTTTGTTTGCGCAATTTCTGTTGTCATTGGGCTTTTATTTTCCCTCAGCATTACCGGGGCCGGTGCGGCTGAAGAGAGTTATTTTATAATCGACGGGCAGCGCATTGGTATGGCCGAGATGATCAATCTGATGTTAAAGAACAATTTTGATCTTCGCTCACAACGTTTTGATGCTTCGATGGCGGATTCAAATTATCGCAAGTTCATGCAGAAATATGCGGCTTATCTGAATGCGGAAACCGGTTTCGGTCAAAAGTCGTATCCGGGCAGCCTCAGTGATTATTCCGGTGAAACTGAAAGTAAATGGGATGCCTCACTCGGAATAATGAAAATGTTTTCTAGCGGTACAACGGTGACTGCAGGAGTTACTGAAGTCTATACTGATTTGAAGCGGGACGGACAGAACGTCAATATGCTTATCGACTCAGATCCGACAACCGAGGCTATCGAGCAGGCGTCCATCCCTTATCCGATTGTACCCGAAGGGACCTCTTCTCACCAGCCCGCTATCTTTTTTAAGGTGGAACAGGAACTGTTGAAGAACGGCTTCGGTGTTAATGACAGGAAGTCAATCGCTCTGATGAAAAACACAGCGGATATTCAGCTTGAATATATGAAATTACAGATTTCGTCGGTGACTGCCGGGGCTATTATCGATTTTTGGCAGCTGGCTTTGGCGAAAAAATCTTACGATAACGCAAAAATCAAGCTGGCCGAGACAAGAAAAGTGAGAAATATAGTTTCTGAAAATGTCCGGCTGGGCTTGTCCGAAAGCTTTGAACAAAATTATTACAATGCCTTGGTTGCGGGCGCAGAGGCAACAGAGCAGAGTACGAAACAGCAGCTTGAAGAGTCGCGCAGAAAAATTAAAACCCTGATGAATCTGGATGAAAGCGTTACTGTTAGCGAGAATATTGTTCTTGTTGAAACGCTTCCGGAAATGGATGAGACTGTTCTTCTGGAAAGTGCTCTTTCCAAAAGAAATGATTATGTAGCTGCACAATTGATGGTGAAGAACGCACGGTATCAGATCAGCATGTATGACAATGAGGCGCTGCCTTCACTTACCGCTAGTGCGTCGGTGCAGTCATTCGGGTATGATGAGCAATTCGGTGATGCTTTCAGCGATGCGGTAATGCTGGGGGGAACCGGTTATGAAGTGCGGGCGAAAATGACTTATCCTCTTTCAAATCCGAAACTGGACACTGAAATCAGGGACGCGAAGTTCCAACTCGAGCAATCCGAATTGGCCCGTCTTAAACTGGAACGGCAAATTCGGGACGATGTTAAAAACAAGATTGAATTCATAAAGTCTTCGTACGCTACGTACCAGAAAATGAAAGCGGTCAGGGTTCAATCAGGTATTTACTATAACAAAATGAGTGAAAACCTGAGAAGGGGCCGATTCACCGCCGAGACTGTCAAGGCCGGTCTGGATGCATATGTCGACAGTATACAGCGTGAATTGCAGGCTCTCGTACAGTACAACATTGCCCTTTTGCAGCTTGATATTACTACCAATCAGTTTTTTGAGAAAAACGGAATCGATGTGTCGAAATATCTTGCTGGTGACTGAGCTGCGCCGATATAAGCGGTCGTAGCCGTGTCACAGTATGCTTAAGGTTTCGCCTCGGTTTTTTTGTTTGACAAAGTACAGGGGCGAAACGATTTGCTTTTGAAGGTAAAACGCTTGTTATAGCGGGTTTTCCTGGATATATTCAGTCATATGGATGTTTTTGTGACTTTTGAATTACTACGAAACGAGGTGACTATGCCAACTTACGATTATCAATGTGAGTCCTGTCAGAGTGTACGCGAAGTTTTTCATGGCATTAGTGAGGAACCTGAGATATTGTGCGAACAATGTAATGCCAAAATGAAAAGAATGATCGGTGCCGGGGTCGGTATTATTTTCAAGGGATCGGGCTTTTACGTGAACGATTATAAAGGGTGCTCCTGTAAAAACGAGAACCCTCCTGCGAAGAGTGAGACGGCCTGCTCCTGCCCGGGTTCTTGCGGCAATTCCTGACAGAACGGAAAACGGATAAGATTGATGTGTTGATATAAAAAAAGCTGAAGTGAAACTTCAGCTTTTTTTTTAAAAAGCAAATAACATATACCGTTTATTTCGCCGTGATTGTAAAAGTCTTAGCGTTTTTTTCTGGCCGCAGCTGCCGTATTCTGCATTTTCATTCTATGCTTTTTCTGCCTAAAAATATTTCGTAAGTATTTCTCTATCAGACTGAGCGTGTTTCCGGGGATAAAGTCGTCATGCAATTTGATACCCACAAGTGAATCAATATATGCCGTTATGGACTCGCTGGTTATCACTACAGAAGGATCAACGATCAGATACTCAATGTCCGGTATCAAAAGTTTCGCGCTTCTGACCGGGTAAAGTGCAGTTCTGGCATTGAAAATCGGAACGATTATCTTGAGATTGTTTTCCTCAAATTCACGAATGACCGTTTCCACCTGTCTGTCGTTCTCTTTACTCAGTATGATGTAGTCCGATAATGCGAGTATGGGTTGATTCTTTGTGCTTAGCTTTGTGTAGATTGCCCTTGTAGCACCGCTCAGACGACGCGTGTTGGCGCCTGTCGCCGCTGAAGAGAGAGCGTCATTGTCGTCATATGACTCATCATCGGTGCTGTGCTTGCTC
>JAEWVL010000357.1 GCA_023396665.1 Spirochaetota bacterium | reverse complement strand
TTGATGAGCTGTGACAGCTGATGAGCCGGTACTTCAAGCTCAGATGCGAGTGTCGAAAGACTTAATCCTTCGGTCATGAATACTTTGCGCTGTGACAGGAGTGTTTCAAGCTGTGATCGTATGGCTTCGCTTTTTTCGGTGCTGAGTCTGTAGGAGCGGTACTTTTCATGGCTTTCCTGATCGTGGCTGATGAAGATGGCCGGTTGGCTGAGAGCGAAGTATCCCAACAGGTACAGATACACCGAAACAAATAACCATATGTAGTCCCACAGAAAGCCGGATTGGATTATATAAAGATCGACGATTATGCCGCTTGTCCAGGTCCCCAGATTGAGAACAAGCAGAGCGATGACCCATCCAAGTGTAATCCGTTTTGTTGACGAAAAATTTTCCCTTATATTCCGTTCGTGTTCAAGAATCAGGCGAAGTGTCGCGACTGTATAGAATACAAGCAGAAAGGGGAAGGGGAGATAGAGTATCATGTGTAACAACTGTTCGTGTGTGAAGTCGGAAAAATAACGAGCGATGGTTTCCGAGAGACCTGTTGAAAGAAGTATCCAGACCAGGAAAAAAAGGTGTACGATATCGGTATACTCGTAGCGTTTCTTTTTGCCCGTGATGAATTCGCAGTAAATGTAGATAAGAGGAGAGAACATATAAGAGATAAAACTCATGAAATAGTGCGAATCGTTATCCCCCCGTGCTCTGTCAAAAATCAGAGACAGCGAATGCCCCCCCGCTGAAAGAGAAAAAAGTGCGATGGCAATGGACAGTGTAAGCATTGCATGTTTATTGCCATTTTTTCTTGTAAGAATGAAGGCTGAAAGAAAAAGACCCTGTACAGTTCCCGCTATCTGTAATGAGTTCAGTATTTGGTTCATGCGTCACATGCTCCGCTCGTGAAGTTATTTCTGAGGTATTGAACCTGTATACCGGGCAACAGTATCGGCAACGGAAAAACAACCAGGTAAATTGTGCCGGAGTCTACTGTAACGGCAAAAGTGTTTTTGAGCTCAGTATTTCTGTCGTTTTTGTCAATCCGTTTTCATTCAGAGGAAGTCCGTATGTGTCCGAAACGGCCGTATGCACTCCATGCCTGCTTTGAAACACTTCGACACTAGTTTCGCATACTTCTGCATACCGACGACAATTACTGCCGTCTTCGGAAAATGCCTCCTGCTTACAGCAGACCAGCCCGTTGTTCTTCGCGATTCATGTAGTAGTCAAATTTATGCGGCTGTGCCGTTTCGAAATGCATGGCTTCGCCGCTTGCCGGGTGGGTAAACGAGAGAGACAGTGCGCATAAAAAAAGGCCCTTGTCGCGCATGAGGGGAAAGTTTCCGCTATACAGGCTGTCACCCACGATGGGGTGAGCGCTTCGTGACATGTGGATGCGAAGCTGATGGGTGCGCCCCGTTTCGGGCTGAAGATCGACGAGGCTTAGCCATCCGTATTTTTTCGAGGCGCTGACTCGCAGGCTTTGGTAGTGTGAGCGGGCCGGCCGGTTTTCGATCGGAATATCGATCGTAGCGCTGCCCTCGAGTTTTCCGATGACAACAGCGCGGTAGTGTTTCGTTATTTCCCTGTTTTCAAACTGGCGGCCGAGTTCGCGCATCACCGAAGCTGTTTTTGCGACAAGCAGAAGTCCCGATGTCTGTGCGTCGATGCGGTGAACGGGAAGAGGGCGGCGGAGCGCATCGGCTCGTGTCGACTTCGTCAGCGACGCGGGCAGCATGTTCTCGACGCTTTTGAAGCGATTGCCGTTGACGGCGATGCCCGCCGGTTTTAGAACGATCGCGATTTCCTCGTCTTCGTAAAGCTGCTCGATGCGGTGTTCGTATACCGGTCTGGTGCCCTCAACTTCTTCAAGAAGCTCGATTGAGCATCCCCCCGTCACCCAGTCGCCCGTGGAGGCCGCTTCGCCGTTAAATAGCAGCAGGCCTTTTTTGATCGCATTTTTCACCGAGTTGCGTGACTGCAGCTGCATAAAGATACCGGGTGCGTAGTCGCTTAATCGGGTTTGCGGCGTTTCGGGTTTTGCGGTGTGGGCGGCGATAATACGGCGTACATTCCTGTTGTCGTTTGTTTGCATCAGTTCTTCGGTTGTGCCATTATCCTTTTTATATAGGGTTCCGCAATCTCTTTGGTCATCATGTACCGGTTCAGTTCATAGCTGTTTTTGTTTTGTGCAAGTGGAAATTGTATCGGGCCGGCGCTTATTTTAAAGGCGTAGCGGTAACCGGCTTTTTTTATCAGTTCTTCGGCTTCCTGACAGTTGACGCCCCCGCCGTAGACAAAGATATCGACTTCTCGCTGCAGTTTCGTCTCGAGAACCGCTTTTGATTTGAAAATTTCAGTGTTCAGCAGTTTGCTGTTGTTTTCAAGCCTGTCCTTCGAGACGAACTTCTGTGACAGAAAGTGATGGTAGTAGCCATGAGAAGCGATGGTGCAGCCCGCATCGGAAAGTTCCCGCAACTGCTCCCAGGAGAGGTAGTTTTTTCCTCCGATGACGCCGGGGTAAATTGAAAGAACCGGTTTGATGCCTTTTCTGAGCAGAAAGTCTTTTACCACAGGATACACCGTCCGGTGTCCGTCATCTATAGTGATCAGAATATTGTTGTTCCCCTGAATGGTTCCGTTTTGCACATCCTCCCAGCTTATATACCGAAAACCCGCCAGCTCTAGTTTCTCTATATGCGATTTGAACTGCTGCACAGAAAAGTCTGTACTCACCTTCTCCTTGTCAAGAAAGGTATGGTAGCAAAGAACCCTGAATTCGGCTGCGAAAGACTGTAGCGGAAAAAACATGAAGAGCATGAGACCAAGTGTTGTATGGAAAAGTGTTTTCATCGGTCGGTTCCATTGTCGGGCATTAGTATAATATGAAATCCATCTGCTTGTTCTCATTAGCGCAGAAACCAGGGATCCCACATTTCTCGTCAGCTGCCAGGTGCGGATAAAACGAAGTAATGGCAAGAATTTTTCACCCTTTTCGTCAGCAACGCAAAAGTCCTACGCTTGCCATTAATGCTGCGGCTGTGTTTAATTATCCAAAAAAGGCGTGACGTAATCCTTTTGCTGTGATTTGATTTCGGCATGCTGATATGGAAAACATTTATCGCGGCACTCGAAAAAGATGAGTTCGCTCTCGCAAAACGACATCTGAAAAAGCTTGTGTCGCAAGTGAGTTCGGCTCCGGCCGATCTCTCCTGCCAAGTTATAGGCGGGCGCAGTGCTCTCATCCATACGCTTGTGCGTATCCGCTCGCTTCGCATAAAGCACTGGTCATATCGGGGCGAAAGCGCGATAAACCGTCTTGAATATCGCATCGATCTGGGTCTTTTTGTTTGTCTGAAGAACGGTGTCAGGGTCCCCTTTTCGCTTGCGCAGCAGCGTTTGTGTGCCGCACAGCCCTGGGGACCGAAGCGGCAGCTGCTCTATCTCGATGCGATCGATTGCGCCCTGGCGCTCGTCGCTGTCACAGAAGGTCTCGAAGAGCCCGATGAAGAGGGTAACACCGCGCTGCTGTTGGCCGCCGTGTGCGGCGAACCCCGACTGATAAAGGCGCTTGTCAGAGCGGGCGCGAACCCCGCCGCACGCAACAGCGGCGCAGAGAATGTGCTTCATCTGTGTGCCGCGAGCGGGCGTGCCGATGCCCTTGCCGCAGTGCTGAAGATGCAGAATGTCCCGGTGATTGATTCTGTCGATCAGGCAGGGTGGACCGCTTTGCATCATCTGGCCGCTGCGGCCGATTGTCTTGCGGGGCTGAAACTGCTCGTCAAGGCGGGTGCAGACACGGAGCGCAGAAGTACGGCGCCGAAATACAGCTTTTCATCGAATCTGAACGCGCTGCAGATAGCACAGGCCAGGGAACACGCTGCGCTCATAAGTTTTTTCCCGAAAAGTGAAGGTCCTGTGAAACGGGGTTTCGATGTCCGCAGAGCCTTGGCTGATGCCGATATCGTTGCGATCGAAAAATATCTTGATCGCGAGGGTGATATAGAAGCTGCCGACAGCGAGGGCTATACACTGTTGTTGTCGGCGGTCGCAAAAGGAAACCTTGCTATGGTCTCGCTGCTCCTGTCCCGCGGTGCGAATATCAATGCCGTGCAGACGCAGAATTTCAACGCGCTTTTGCTTGCGCTCGGCAACCTGGGGGCGCTGCTGCGGACAGGGGCCGGTGAATATGATGCCGCATACAAGCGTGCCCTGCGCATGGCCGGGATGCTGATAGAGGCGGGCATCGATCTGACCTGTGCCAAGAAGATATCAGATCAAAACGCACTGCATGATGCCGCGGCTTTGTCTTCGCAGCTTTGCGCGCTTATTGTGAAGCGGGCGGCAAACGAGTTTAATAATGTTGCGGCTTTTCTGGACAAAGCCGACAGTGAGGGGCTGCGCGCATTGCACCATGCCGCCAGAAACGGCATGGTGTCAGTGATAAAACTGCTTCTCGATGCCGGTGCCGATGTGAATGTTGCCGACAACTGCGGTTTTCTACCCCTGCATGAAGCGATTCTCGCGAAAAAAAGGGATGCTGCAATCTGTCTGATCGAGAAAGGCAGTGATCTCACCCGATCAGTCAGTGTTTCGCGAGGGCTCTGCCGTCCGGGTGACGATGCCCGGACCATTGCGGAGAAGATGAAACAGCGGGATGTTCTGCGCTGCATCGACAGCATGCAGCGAAAGCGATAGTGCATTCTTCGTTTATCGGATGCAGCTGCTAGAGTATTTTTCTGATAAAATCCGCCTTTCTCAGTAAAAATGACAGGCCGTAACTTGCCGTGATACAAAGTGCGGAGACGATGATGAATTTGGCGAGTACGTTAATCTTAACGGCATCGAATAAAATCTGTATCGCTATCGCCAGAGGAAAATGCAAAATGTATGCGGCATAACTGTTGGCGGCCAGTGTTTTGGTGAATTTTCCCGCGGTATTCAGTTTGAATTTGAATATTGTTAGAAGTCCGCAGGAGATGCCGACCGCAAGCAGCGCCTCCTTGAATTCCCATAAATTGAAAACTGCGCTTCCGAAGATATAACGTCCCGGCCAGTACGAAAGAACAACCGCGATGCCCATGGCGAAAAGTATGAGACCGGGTTTCCATGACAGTCTGTCGAGCCAGGCACCGCGGTACGCGAGTGTTCCCGCCAGAAAGAAAATCAGGTACTGCGGCATGTGTGCCGGCTCCATCTGTATGAATCCGATAAACCCTATCCACCGGTCGATCGGAAAGCCCAGGGGCACACGTATCATCCATGTGAGAATACCGGTCATAATTGTCAGTAGCGCGATATGGTAGCATGTGAGCGTAGCGGTTTTTCCTGTTTCGCCGGGCTTTTTTATGATCCGGCGAACGAGGGCGTAGAGCAGCGAGTAGACGAGAAGGTGCTCGATGAACCAGAGATGACCAAAATTGAATTCCGGAAAACCGAAGGTGCTGTAGGCGGGCTTTGTTCCCTGTCCGAGATACAGGTCAATATAGTAGGCAAAGAAAGTTATGTCGTTGCCCTGCAGACGATGATAGACAAATAATTGTGCGGGGATAAGCAGAAAAAAGCCAAAGAGCAGGGGGAGGCCGAAGCGGATAAGCCGTTCCCTGATAAACTTTCCCTCGCCGTTTCTGTCGTATGCACCGGGCATAAAATAACCCGATATGAAGAAGAACAGACCCATAAAAAATGAAGCGTTCAAAAGAAAAAAGTTTCCCAGCCAGCTTATTTTGTCGGGACTCGTGTAGTGCCAGAATCCTCCCGTGGGGCCATAGGCCTGGCCGACGTGATGTACGATGACAAGCATCGTAAGGAAAAATTTCAGATTGTCCAGGTAGACGATTCTGTCTTTGTTTGTAGTGTTCATGTATCTGTCCTCTGGTGGCGTTATTTCATTGTCAATCGTAAATATGGCACAGCTGCCAGGCATTTGTCGGCCCGTTTTATAAAAAGGGAACATGATAATGCTGAAGAATTTCCCGTTCATGTCCTGGAAGTGCTGTTTCAATATGAAAAATTCCCGAAATGCGTCCCTGAAACTTGACTTTGCCGAAATGTTATCCTTTCTTGCAAAGTAACAGTTGTTTGTCTTTGGAGGGTCCGATGAAAATTCTGAACGGCATGAAATTGTCGCTTCGTTTCTTTTTTGTGTTTCTGTTTATCATTTTGATAAGCGGGGCCGGTCTGTTTTATAATCTTAAAAATGTGGAAAAAATATCTTCAATAATCGATCTGATTTACAAGACGCGTCTCAAGAGTATCAATTTTCTTATCGAGGCCGACCGTGACGCCTATCAGTCCAGTATAGCGATCAGTAACGCTTTCTCGGACAAAATATACACCGACCCGCAGCAGGTGAAGAAAAGCATAGACGATGTCGAAGAGAATCTTCGACAGGTCGACGAGCGTTTTACCAAGTTCAAGGAGCTGTTTCTTGCGTCAGACGAAAACGCACAGAAAGATGAGTTTGAACTTTTTTTTAAAAACTATAACGCTTTACGGCAACATACAGCTGAAATTCTGGATTATATGCGCCTCGGTGATATCGTAAATGCCGAAAATCTCTATTATGGCGCGTATCATGTCGATTTCGAGAACACCCGGTCGGTGATGGATCGGCTGACTGAAGTATCACTCGCGAAAGCCGAAGAGGAGTATCAGGAGAGTATTTTGCAGGCCGGAAATATAAGAAAGGCATCGATAGCGATAATTGCCCTTACGCTCGTCTTTTCCGTTTTGATGGGAGTGCTTTTGACAGTAAGCATTCTGGGGCCGGTATCGAAGGTGATAAAGACGATGATGAGCGTTGCCGGCGGCGATCTTACCGTAACGATAGATTCGGTCGGCCGCGACGAACTGGGTGTGATGATGAAAACGCTCGGTGAGACGGTGGCTTCTCTGAACAATATCGTGACGCATATACACGAGTCTTCACAGGCGATTACCACCTATGCCGATGAGGTGAATGCCACCGCACTTTCGCTCAGTGAGTCATCCAACGAGCAGGCTGCGAACGTTGAGGAGATTACCTCATCACTCGAAGAGATCGGCTCAACGATCAGCATGAATACGGACAATTCCAAGAACACAGATGCCATGGCCCAGAGTGTAGCCGTGAATGCCGAAGAAGGCGGAACGGCAGTGAAGCATACGGTCGAGGCAATGAAATCGATAGCCGAAAAAATCGGCGTTATCGGCGACATCGCCTACCAGACAAATCTTCTGGCACTCAATGCCGCCATAGAGGCCGCGAGAGCTGGTGAGCACGGGCGCGGTTTCTCGGTTGTGGCTTCAGAGGTTCGCAAACTGGCCGAGAAAAGCCAGACATCCGCGCAGGAGATAGGCGCGGTTGCGGGGGAGAGTGTCGTGATTTCGGAAAAAGCGGGGTCGCTGATTGCGGAAATTGTTCCCGAGATTAAAAAGACCGCAGAGTTGATTCAGGAAATTACGGTCGCCTCTGAGCAGCAGGATCTCGGTATCAACCAGATTAACACCGGTATGGAGCAGCTGAACCTTGTTACCCAGCAAAACTCGTCGGTGTCTGAAGAGCTCGCGGCGATATCGAAGATGCTGCGCGATCAGGCCGCCGAATTAAAGAGTGTCGTCAACTTTTTCAAAATCTCCCAGTCGGGGGCAGAAGTAAGGCAGAAATAAGCAGGGGGGATACGCGGTCGTTTATCTGCATGCCCGGAGCTCTGTGCTAGCGTCTCCGGGATAAACAGAATAAAGATATTGTGTGTCTTTTCAGATGATGAAGGGACTGGCGTCGGTTATTCGTCCCTTCGGTCTCTCCGTTTCTTTCGGATAACCGATCGCGATCAGGCTGAAAGGAACTAGCCCTTCAGGTGTTTTCATAACTTCGTTGAATGTGCTGATGTTGCTTTCAACTGGAGCGATGCCCATCCATACGGCGCCGAGGCCGAGCGAGTGTGCGGCCAGGAGAATGTTCTGTGTCGCGGCCGCGCAGTCGACAACCCAGTACTCCCGGTTAACGCATTTGTCAGGTTCTCCGAGTACGAGTATATTCAGGGCCGACTTTGCCGCAGGTGCGAACCAGGGAAATTTGGCGATGATCTTCTCTGTTACGGACTTGTCGTTCATTTGTGTGAACTTCCAGGGCATCTTGCCATGCGCCGATGGCGCGGCAGCGGCCGCCCGGAAGAGCAGCGCCTTATGTGCCTCGTCAATATCCCTCTTTTCAAAATCACGTACACTTCGTCTGTTGAAGATTGTTTCCAGTGCCGTCTGCCCCTCGTCAGGCAAAGGTGCTGATACTGCACTCACCGCTTCTTTGCTCAGAAGCGGTTTGCAGATGATTTCGCTTATCTTCAGCGCGCTCAGGTTCTGTGATGATGCGGGATGTATCAGCAGCGCCGTGTCCAGACCGCGACCGGTTCCGGCCGCTACGATGATACGCTCTTTCTGCGAGACAAGACCCGCATCGGCACACATTAGCGTTATCTCAACGCACACTTTGCTCCCTTCTCCGAAGGTGCGTAAAAAATTGGCCGCAACACTGGCCGCTCCGTTTGCGTAAAGTTTTTCGGTGTGAAAGAGCATGGTTCCGAAGTGAACTTTGTGCCCACTGTTTCGAATCTCTTCAACTTTCTGTGCGGGAAAACGATTCGAATCGTCAGTCATAAAGTCAAATTGATGCGGAACTACAATCAGTTCGATTTCATCATCTTTAAAATACTCGAGTGCACGGGAAGCGACAACTCCTGTCGTAGAGGCCAGGAGAATTTTCTTGATGTTGCTTTCAAGTGCCCTTTTGCGAATCAGTGTGAGGACCGTTTGTGTGTTATCCGCTTTCAGATCTTCAAAATAATGAACATTGCGTATCATAAGAACTCCTTTCTTGTTTAATGGGCACATTCTATCATATATGATTGATCTTGACAAGTACGCACCATTATGGTATATAGTATCTAAATAGATACCATATTGCCGCTTTCTTCCATAAAAGCATTATTGATTCGTGTAACGGAAAATATTTTTATTAAAAAAATTTATCGTTTCATCCCTTCTTTGAGACAAAAGGGGGGGCACTTCTTGAAAAAGGGGCAGAGCGTATTGATAATTAACGGAAAGCAATATCAGTGTGCGATGGAATTAACGCTGGATCTGATCGGTGGAAAATGGAAATCGCTCATTTTATGGCATGTCGCCGACAGGGTTGTGCGTTTCAACGCGCTTCGCCGGGAACTTCACGGCGTAACACAGAAAATGCTGACCCAGCAGCTTCGTGAACTTGAAGCTGACGGACTGCTTGTTCGAACCGTGTATGCGG
>JAEWVL010000276.1 GCA_023396665.1 Spirochaetota bacterium | reverse complement strand
GCCTCGCGCTTTCCTCGTTCGCGGTTCGGGTTTTGGTTGGTTCCAAGCTCACCGCTCACTTCGGAGCGCTTCGGCAAATGCGCTTCGCGCACTTCGGCAAACCTTCGTACGTTGTACGCCATTTTTTTCGCCTCATACCCGAGACGTGTGCGCTCTTTTCGGGTAGCTCTTTTAAAACCCTACCCTGTTTATCTCTCCGTGGGCCAATAGACGAATTTATCTGTTTCCTTTTAGAAACAAGTAGTTTCCAGTATGACCACTCACTTTTTTTAGCTTTACAGAATAAAGCTTTTCCTGTTACAATCTTTGCTCTGATGACCCTTGTTCTTTAGTCTTATATGTTTTAGAAAGTGATTCTCTATTTCTTACCATTGACTTAATTCAATCTATGAATTATTTAATCACTTCTAGAGATTCACCGGCGCAAAATCTTTGCTCTTAATTATGGGGGCGAAAAAAACCGGCCTAACGGCCTGGGCGCACAACAGAAGGTTAGCCGCTCCGCTCCTCGCCCGCTTACGGGCTGCGGTGCTCGGCCTCGCGCTTTCCTCGTTCGCGGTTCGGGTTTTGGTTTGTTCCGAGCTCACCGCTCACTTCGGAGCGCTTCGGCAAATGCGCTTCGCGCACTTCGGCAAACCTTCGTACGTTATATGCCATGCCCACTTGCTCATGAATTTTGCTTGACATTTCATGAATCTATATTACTTTATTTACCGAGGTAATATTATGGCAATCTTACAAGTCCGAGACCTTGATGATAGACTTTATTCTTCACTGAAATCAATTGCAAAAAGCGAAAATAGATCTATCAGTCAGGAAGTAATTTCAATTATTGAAAAATATTTATCTAATCCACATACGTTTTCTAGTAATCCGACACGAGAATTTATTTCATTATCTGATTCATGGGATGATAATCGAAATGCTGATGAAATAATGGATTCAATTCGAAAGTCCAGAAAAATATCTAAAAGGTTTAGTTCTGATAATGTCATATTTGATTGATACAAACATCATCATATATAGTATTAAAGCAGATAAAAATGTTCAAAATCATTTTATGAAAAACGAGAACATTCCAAAATCTATTTCGATTATTACTTATGGTGAATTATTGTTTGGTGCAAAAAAATCACAGAATATTGAAAAAAATCTAGCAGTCGTATACAGGATAAAGGAATTATTCCCAGTAATAGAAATTGATAAAGCTATAATTGAAACATTTAGTGATTTAAAAGCAAATACTCAAAAAACAGGGAATGTAATTGATGACTTTGATCTACTCATTGCATCAACAGCATTGACGATGAATTGTATTTTAGTAACAAATAACGAAAAACATTTCAAAAAGATAAAAGGATTAAGAATAGAAAATTGGAAAACTGATATAAATAGTAGGCACGGCATATAACTGAGAGTTGACGCTGCGCTCCCTGACGGTCGCTTGGCCTTCGGCACATTGCGGCGATGAGGCTGCCGCAACGTCGTCAACTCTCGTACGTTATATGCCATTCCCCTGCAATCTTCGGGGAGAACCAATGTTCTAGTATTTTATCCATTTTATTTTAAAAGGTAATAGGGAACCTCTAAATTTTAATCAAATAGAAGATTTCGCTCTCATTTTATTTTGGTAATCCCAATTTATTTTCATTTTACATAATACAAGATGAATTTTCTAATATTTCAAGTCATGAGATGGCAATACCACTCTTGTTTCTCTGCTTTATGCCTTCAGAAAGCAATACCTTCGCATATTGTAAACGATATTCATCATACCTATCGCCTCTGAATTTCGTTCTATTCCGATGTATCTCAAAAAATCTGCACCCATCCAGCTTAAAACACTGAATATATGTTCTACTCGAGCTCTGATTTTTGACTTGTTCCTATTTCTTGTCTTTTGTCCCTTTGTTAATGGATGCCCACGGTATCCTTTCTCGTGGATCCGACTCTTAAATTCTTTCATCCTTACTAAGTTTTCTATCTGTTCTGAGCGATATGCACTATCACCATATAGCGGTTCATTTTCTTTTCTAGGTTTTCCAATTATTTCGTCTATCACTTGTGAATCATGAACTTCGGCACTTGTTGTAGTATAGTTCAATATCATCTTTGAGCGCTTATCAATTGCCACATGGTTTTTGTAGCCATAAAAATTCTGTTCATTCTTTGTTGTCCAGCGTGCATCCACATCTTTCTGCGCACGTTTTGCATCATTCCATTGCTCAATTGGTTCGCCTTGCTTGATCTTGTCATTTTCTTCTTTACTGTTACGCTGTCGTGGAACTTCAACAAAACTTGCATCAACGATTTTTCCACTTTTTCCGATTACACCTTTTTGTATCAGTTGTTTCTGAAACAACTCGAATACTTTCTTTGCTATGCCTGCTTTCTTGAATCGTTCCCGATACAACCAAATCGTTTTCGCATCTGGCATGTAGTAAAGTGTTTCACCTCCGGAAACGAAACGTTCAAAACTTCTTCGATCTTTGAGCTGAAATTCCATTTGGTCATCTGATATGGAGTAATAACGCTGTAAGACCATGATCTTAAACATCATTACCACATCAAAAGGTTTTCTTCCCGCATTTCTTACATTTTCGGGATTCTCTTCACCTCGAATAACCTCCAGTTCTTCACGAAAGGATTCCCAATCAATTTTTTTGTTGAGTAAAATCAATGGATCACCTAATTTTGTAAGCTCATGGAGACGATCGATTTCTTCAAACAACCCGCGTTCTTTCATTTGCAACACCAATTTGTAGAGTATATTTACCTTATATCCGTTCATTGGTGATAGTCAATTAATTTGTATTAAATGGTTAATTTTTCGAGGTTACC
>JAEWVL010000179.1 GCA_023396665.1 Spirochaetota bacterium | reverse complement strand
GGATCGAAGAAGAGCTGCCGCTCTCCCGCGAAATCGAGATTGTCTGTTCGCAGATCAACAAACATTTTTAAACGTATAACGTATGCTTTCCGAACCGACCGTGTTGCGAAGCTCTCCGATCAGCTGTTCGTTCGGGTCGACACAGAAACACTGGTGAGCGCGTATGATCGCCATGTCGCCGCCGTACGAGGGAACATGGAAAAAAACGGGGCAGCGGCCGTTGTAGCGCTGTATGAGCGAGCGTATGCTTTCAAGCGTCTGTTCGATCATCGCCGGCTGATCAAGGCTGATGTGCAGCTCCTTGATCGATGTGTGCCGCGCCTGCGTCAGTGTTATAATCGAATCGACGATCATCTTCTTTGACGGTGTCTCGGATACGTCATCCTGATCGACCTCTATTTTACCGCTGACCATCACCGGTTCGCGCAGCGTGAGCATGGTCTCGATTTTTTCATAGGTCTTGGGAAAAATCACCAGCTCGATCTGTGATTCCATGTCTTCAAGAACGGCGAATGCCATGGCCTTGCCTTTCTGGGTAATGTGTTTTCGCAGACCCTCGATGATGCCGACGATGGACCAGTTGCGGGTCTTGTCCGCTGATTCAAGTTCACTGTCAAGGTTGATGATCGAGCACGATGAGTATTCGCGTATCTCGCGTTCGTATTTTGCGAGAGGATGTCCTGACACGTAAAGGCCAAGCACCTCTTTTTCGAAATTGAGTTTGATATTGTCCGGCCATTTCGGCGCGTCGACGAGGGGAAGCGCCGATGCGGCCTCTTCGTCCGGGCCGCCGAAAAGAGCCATCTGGCCGGACAGTTTCTGTTTCTGCATCTGCTTCGCGCATTCGACTATAAGATCGATATTCGCGTAGAGTTTGGCCCTGTTGTCGACGAGTTGTGTCAGTGCTCCCGACTTGATAAGCGCTTCGAGCACCCCCTTGTTGACGGTGCCGATATCGACGTTTTCAAGAAAATCTTCAAGCGTTTTGAAAGCACCGCCGAGTTTTTCGCGTGCACCGATGATCGCCTCGATGGCTTTTTCACCGACACCCTTAATCGCCGAAAAGCCGAAACGGATTTTTCTGTTCTCTATAGTAAAATTATAATAAGAGTGGTTGATGTCGGGCCGCATGACACTGATGTTGTGCGAGCGGCAGTCGGCGATATAGCGTGTCACATCGTCCTGATTGTCCTTTGACGAGGAAAGCAGGGCGCACATGTACTCGACGCGGTAGTGCGCTTTCAGCCATGCGGTCTGATAGGTGACAAGGCCGTAGGCGGCCGCGTGTGATTTGTTGAATCCGTATTCGGCGAATTTCGCCATCGCGTCATAAACGCTCTCCGCGATTGCCGGGTCAATCTTCGCTTTTTTCGCCCCCTCGAGAAACTTGTCGCGCAGGTTCTGTATGATATCGGCCTTTTTCTTGCCCATCGCCTTTCGCAGCTTGTCGGCTTCTGCCAGGGAGAATCCCCCCATTACCTGAGAGATCTTCATGACCTGTTCCTGATACACTATGACACCGAGCGTATCCGAGAGTACCGGCTCAAGAGAGGGGTGGGGATACCTGATCTCTGCCGGATCTTTTTTGCAGCGTATGAACTGGTCGACCATGCCCGAGTTCAGAGGGCCGGGGCGGTAGAGCGCGCCCACGGCGATTATGTCGTCGAAGACGGTCGGACCGAGTTTTCGAAGCAGGTTTTTCATGCCCTGGCTTTCAAGCTGAAAGATACCGTTTGTGTCGGCGTTCTGCAGCAGGCGGTAGACTTTGGCGTCGTCAAGCGCAAGGCGGTCTATCTCGATGTCGGCATCATGTATGCGCTTTATCAGTTTGAGCGCGTTATCGATGATGGTGAGGTTTTTCAGTCCGAGAAAGTCCATCTTTACGAGACCGGCGGCCTCGGAGTTATACTTTTCAAACTGGGAGGATATGCTGCCGTCTTTTGTATCCCTGTACAGCGGCACATAGTGCGTCATCGGTTCTTTCGAGATGACGACCCCGGCCGCGTGTTTGCCGAATGACCTGATCAGTCCCTCGATACGCATCGCCGTGTCGACGACCTTGCGCGCGAGTTCGCTCGATTTGTAAAATTCGCTGAATTCATCCGAGTTTTTCAGCGAGTCGGCGATCGTGTTTTCGTTTATGAACTTCGTGATGCGGTTGGATTCGGTATAGGGGATATCGAGCGCGCGCGCGACATCCTTGACCGCGGCCTTGGGCTTGAGCGTGTTGAAGGCCATGATCTGCGAGACATGATCCTCGCCGTATTTTTGCTTCACGTAGGAGATGACTTCTTCGCGGCGGTCGCCACAGAAGTCAATATCCATATCGGGCATCTCGTTTCGGTCGGGGTTGAGAAATCGCTCGAAGAGCAGATTATAGGCGAGAGGATCGAGCTGGGTGATGCCCATGCAGTAGGAGACAATTGATCCCGCGGCGGAACCGCGGCCGGGCCCGACGGGAATGCCCTGTTTTCTGGAGTGGTTGATGAAATCCCACACGATGAGGAAATATCCCGAAAAACCCATCTTCTGAATAACGGAGAGCTCGTACTCTATCTGATCGCTTACCCGCGTCGGCAGGGGCTCGCCGTAGCGCGCCGGAGCGCCGCTGTAAACGATCTCGCGCATGTAGCTGTCAAGCGTATGCCCCTGCGGCACTTCGAAGGTGGGCAGCACCGGGTGGTTCAGCGTCAGTTCGACGTTGCAGCGGTCGGCGAGTTTCTGCGTGTTGAAAAGCGCGTCCGGATAGCCCGAGAAGAGCCGTTCCATTTCGGCTTCGCTCTTGAAATAGAACTGGTCGGTGCTGAAGCGCATGCGGCCTTCGTCGCTCATGGTCTTGCCCGTCTGTATGCACAGCAACACCTCGTGCGCCCAGGCGTCATCCTTGTCGGTATAGTGACAGTCGTTTGTCGCGATAAGATCGATGCCGAGCTTTGCGGCGATTTCGGCGATGCCGTCGTTGGCGATCTTCTGTTCGGGAATGCCGTGATCCTGAATTTCGAGGTAGTAACGGTCGCCGAAAAGACGCTGAAAACGGTCAGCCGCGGCAAGCGCCTCGTCGCTCTGCTTTCGAAGAATCAGATTGGGAACCTCTCCCGCGATGCAGGCGCTCGAGCACAGCAGTCCCTCGTTGTATGCGCTAAGTACTTCGAAGTCGATGCGCGGTTTGTAATAGTAGCCCTCGAGATAGCCGATCGAGGAGAGCTTCAGCAGATTCTGGTATCCCTCATTGTTCATCGCGTAAAGCATCAGGTGGTAGTTTGTCTCGTCACCCTTACGGTAGTTGCGGTTGAAACGCGAGTCGGGAGCGATGTAGAACTCCTGTGCGAGAATGGGCTTTATTCCCTTTTCGGTCGCTTTCTGGTAAAATTCGATAGCTCCGCACATGTTGCCGTGATCCGAGATCGCCACCGCGTTCATGTTGTTGTCGATCGCCCGCTGAATCAGCTTGGGTACGGTGATCGCACCGTCGAGAACCGAGTAGTGTGTGTGATTATGAAGGTGTATAAAGGACATCGCGATAACTCCGGGAGCTGGCTCGGTGCAATTGTTTCGCAATCGCTGAAAGGGTCAAGAGTGATTTTTGAAAAAAGTCTAGGGCCGGGAAGGGGTTTTTCAAAAAGGAGGGGGGATATGCGAGTGCGTATCCCCCCCCTTTTTTCTATTTTTTCTGACGCTTCAATTCTTTGTTTAAATGTTCGGTTATCTGAATCAGTTCACCGGTAATGTCGTTGAGCGTATTCGCCTCGTTCGCGTATGACTGTGTGATGCCGCTCGCGTTCTCAAGCGATTGCGACAGGTCAAATGAAGTCTGGGTTTGCTCCCTTGTCGCGTCGGCGATTTTCGAGGCAACTCCGGTTATTTCGTGAACTGCATCGGTTACGCGACGGCTCAACTGCAACTGCTCTTCAGTCGAGAGATTCATCTCGTCGCTCAGTTTTGAGCTTAAGACGAGGTTTTCGCGCATGCGGTGAATCTGCTTTTCGAGAGAGCTGAACAGCGATGAACTCTGTGTGATGGTATCGGTGGTACCGTTGATCAGCTCGCTGATTTCCCGGGCAGAGGTCGTGCTCGTTTCGGCGAGCTTCGCTATTTCGTCGGCGACAACGGCAAAACCCCGCCCCGCCGAACCGGCACGGGCCGATTCGATTGCCGCGTTGAGCGCCAGCAGGTTTGTCTGATCGGCGATCTGTGAGATGAGAGAGATGATGTCTTTGATCCGGTTTGCGCTCGTCTGTATTTTCTGCATGCCCCGCATCGCAGCGCTCGAGTTGGCGGCTGCCTCGTCACCCTGGGCGATGGCGGTGTGCGATTCGTCTTTTATTTTTACCGCGTGACCGGCAACCTTTTCGATAAGGGTGTTCAGCTGTTTGACCGTCTCGTCGATCGCTTCAATCTCCTGCGATTGGTTCTGTATGTCATTGTTGATAATGGCGATGGTGGCGCTCATCTGCTGCATCGAGGCCGATGACTCTTCGAGAATTGCCGCCTGTTCGTTGGCACCTTCGGCCATCGTGCGCGAGGTGCCGCTCAGGGTGCCTCCCGAGGCCTGCAGTTTTTGCGAAGAATCGCTGATCGATTCAAAAATATCCGATAGGGTCAGGAGCTGTTCCCGGCTTGTTTCCGATTCGCGAAGCAGATGATTGCTTGAGAAAGACGAAAGCCGCAAGTGCATCGCGCAGACAAGACTCGTCACGATCATTGCGCACGAACTGTGAATGATGCCGTTTGCCGTAAGGGCAAGTATTTCGGGAGAGAGGCGGTCTTTGACAAGCACGAAGGCGGCGATGTTCGATATGAACAGAAGCAGGCTGACGCTCAGAAGAATGCTCTGCTTTTTCGAGAAAGTCGCGGTGAACGCGATTATGTAGAGCGCATAGTAGACGTAGGAGGTGAAGGCGCTGTTGGGATCGAGGTACACTATCAAAAAACGCGCAGCGATCACCTGCAGCACGGTGGGGATGAGGTAGATGTTCACCGCGGTCTGGTAACGGCCCGCCCTGAGTGCGGCGAGAGCAAGCAGTACGAAGAAAAAAATCGATCCGAAGCCGCTGATTACCCGCGCAGCGGAGGCGGGATTCAGAATACTCGTCGCCGGAATGGCGACGAGCAGCAGCGCCTGCATGAATAGATAGTAAAACAGCAGCGTTTTCGCCTGCTTTTTTATCATCAGATCAGAATTGTCGAATCGGGAAAGAAATAATCTGTCGATCATGATCGGGCTCCGGGTAATAAACAGTGCAAAATAATTATTTTATATAGAAATATTTATTAATAATTTGCTATACAATCATTCTATTATATTTGCTATACATAAGGTTTGTCAACACATAATAAGCATTGTGATTCCCCTTCGATTGCGTTTCACAAGTCGGCAATTCGGCGCTAAAGCTTGCGTGTGCTTTGCGTTTTCAGTTGCTGCGCTGCAATCCTGAATCCGGGTTTTTATTTTTTTTCTCAGGCAACAAAAGGCTTGACTGAGATTGCCGTTTGCATAGGGTGCCTTCTTCCAAGGAGGGATATATGAATAAAGGTCTCCCTTTTCAGAAATTACGAAGTTTTATCGCCTCTTTTCGTTCGGCTCCCGGTGGGGAAATAAGTGACCGCGCCTACATGCCGCTTGCGGCGCTCGCGCTTCCCATGTATCTCGAGAACCTGCTTCGCACCGCCTTATCAAGCGTCGATGTTTTCATGGTTTCCGCCTACTCCGACAAGGCCGTCGCCGCCGTCGGGCTTATCAATCAGTTCACTTTTTTTCTGCTGCTGGTATATACGATGGTCGGCTCGGGGGCGAGCACGCTCATCTCGCAGTATCTCGGCGCGAAACGGCCGAGAGAGGCGGGCGACGCAGGCATCGCAAGTTTCGTGCTGGCGACCGTTTTCGCGCTGGTGCTCAGCCTGGCGACCGTTCTCGGTTCTCACGCGCTGCTCGGCCTCTATACCCTCGAAAGCGAAGTATACACCTTTGCATGGCAGTATCTTGTCATATACGGCATGGGTTCGGTCTTTGTGGCTTTCAACATCGTGCAGGGTACGATTCTGCGCGCCTACGGCTATCCCCGTGATACGATGTGGGCCAACATGATCGCGAATGTCTGCAACGTGATCGGCAACGCCATCGCGCTTTACGGCCCCTTCGGCATTCCCGTTACCGGAGTTGTCGGTGTCGCGGTATCAACCGTGGTCAGCCAGATAATCGCCTGCATCATTCTGGCGGTGATGGTGCAGTTACGCAAGGGCATCGTGCTTCCCTGGCGCGACCTTTTCAGAATACCCGCGCAGATGTACCGCCGCCTGCTCTTTATCGGCGTACCCACCGCCGGTGAAAACGTCGCCTACAGCCTCATGCAGATGGTCATCATCGGCTTCATCGCGAGGGTGGGCACCGCGGCGATGAACGCACATGTCTACACCTATACGATCATCCGCTTCGTGTTCATGCCGGCGCTCACGATCGGTGCGGCGGGGCAGATCAAGGTGGGATACCTCGTCGGTGCGAAAAAATTCGATGTTGCCGAACGTAAGGTGTGGGGATACTTTCTGCTCTCGGCCCTGCTCTCAATGGCGATCATGAGCCTGTGCTGGATTTTCCGCTATCCGATTATCGGCGTGTTTACGAAAGATTCGCTCATTACCGGTATGGTCAGTACGCTGTTTCTGGTCAGCTTTTTTCGCGAGGCGGGACGCATCTCGAATATCGTGGTCATACCCGCGCTCAAGGGTGCGGGTGATGTGATTTTTCCCATGATCTGCGGCCTGATCTTCATGTGGGGTGTCGGCGTGGGCGGCGCCTGGCTTCTCGGCCTGCACTACGGCCTCGGCCTTGCGGGGGTGTGGATGGCGATAGCCGCTGACGAGTGGCTGCGCGGAATTCTCATCGCCCTGCGCTGGCGATCGGGCGCCTGGAAAAGCAAGGCGCTCGTGCATCATTCGGGCGAGGAAATGCCGGGGCTCGTGTGATGCACGAGCCTGCGTCTAAAAACGGGACTATGCTAACTTCGCCCCGCGTGCGCCTTTACCGGCTTTTCTGACTTACAGGTTTTTCATTCCGCGAAAATTCCTTTCTCATGGTTCTGTAACAGAACCAGAACATCGCAACGACAAGCGGTAATAGCGCAAGGGCGACGATATTGCCCTCGAAGAATTTCACCAGCCAGAAGCGTTGTATGAGACCGCCGTCGAAGAAGCTGGTGATGTCGCCGTCGTAGCCGGCGAATTTGAAACCGGCTTCGGCGCTGAGGCGTGTGATCGCGGCGGTCATGAAGCTGGCGATGTAGAGCTGGGCGACGATGAGCGGAACGCTGATGATGACGGCGCGAATGACGTTACCGCCGGTGACCACGACGATCATGGTGCCCAGCGCGATGATGTTCGCCAGATCGCCGATTGGAATAAAACGCACGCCTGGCAGCACAAAGGCGAGTATCATCGCAAGCGGCATCAGCAGAAGCCCTGTAACGATGACGGCGGTGTCACCCTGCAGAATCGCGTTGTCCATGCCGATGTAGGTCTCTGCCGCATGGGGAAACTTCTTCTGTACATACTCTTTCATCCCTTCGGAAATCGGCAGAAGACCTCTGGTGAGAATGCCGCACATCAGCGGCAGAATCATGATGACCGCCGAAACGGTGAAGGCGAGCTCGAGCGTCTGCTTGAAACTGTATCCTCCTCCGAGCGCAAGGGCAGTACCGAGCAGAAAACCGATGATCGAGGGTTCGCCGAATATGCCGAGCTTTTTCTGAATTGTCTCGGGGTTCGCCTCAAGTTTGTTTATAAAGGGGATGCGATCAATCAGGCTGTTTCCGATGAGCCCCGCGGGAAAGTATCCCCCCGCCGAAAGCGTTGTAATCGTTATGCCGGGAACATTCGCGTAACGGCTCACATAGGGACCGGCGATGTCGCCGACTTTCAGCATGAAAATTTCGGCGGCGGCGATCGAGATGATCGCTATGGGAATGCTCTTCGTCGACGAGTACACGAGCGAACCGACCATCAGAAAGTGCCAGTAGTTCCAGATGTCGATATTGATGACCCTGGTCAGCCTGAAAACGAGCATGAGCACGTTCACCAGAATGATGAAAAGAATCATCAGCGGCGCCAGCTTGAAAGACCAGGCGATCGAGGCCAGGGGAGGCCAGCCGACGTCGAGGGCGTTGTAGTGCAGGCCCGTGCGCTCCACGATGGCTTTTGTAGCCGGGCCGATGGCAGCGACAAAGTAGTCGAACACGAGAAAAATGCCAATGAAGCCGATGCCGATAGAAAGGCAGGCCTTCAGCGAAGGGGCAAGCTTGAGGCCGAGCAGCAGCGATATCAAGAGCAGTATCATCGGAAGCATGACATATGGTTTAAAACTGAGAATATAATTGACGGCTCCGTTGATGAGTTCCATAGACCCTCCGCTTTATCCTGTTATGACCAATAAGTGCAGCTTTGTTATAAATTTCAATACAGCAGTGCATTAATACGACTGTGTCCTGTTTTTCAGAATGCCGCCGGTAGTCAAGCATTGTTGTAAAATGAAGCGCTCAGTTACATGAACTGTAACCGCAGGCCGGGCAGACTACGCAGCCGTCCTGAAAGACGAGCGTTTCGGAGCACGCGGGACATTGCCTGGCTCCGCTCAGCAGCCGCTCTCCGTCACGGATATATCTTTTGAGCACACGCGAAAGCACCCGCTCGAAATCGACGAAGCTCGTGTCACGCGTGAGCTGGTTGATGATGAACTGCAGGGGGGTGCCGTGGCGCAGCGCCATCGAGATGAAGCGCGCGAGCGATGCGTCGGGCGATTCGTATTTCCGGGTAAAGTCGCTGAATGTAGTTTCGCGATCGCCGCTTTGACAGACAAGATCGTAGCTTCCGCGCGAATTTTTGCTGACAAAGCCCCGAGTGCCGTCTTCTATATCGATTTCGGCTCTTGTATCGTCGATGCAGAAAACCTCGTAGAGCGAGTCATTGAGAAAGCCGGCGATAATAATGAAAATTTTTCCGTTCTGGCCGATCCTGTGAACGGTGCAGGGCAGCTGTGCCGGGCGTTTGGGAGCATAACGGCTTTGCACGCTCTGCTCCTGTTTTGCGGGTTCTGACTCGAGTATGCCTTTCATGCTGCCTTCGGGGTTAAAGGTGGTGAAACCTTTCAGTCCCTTGCGGTAGGCGTAGATGAACAGCCGCTTGTATTCTTCGAATCTGGTGCCTCGCGGCAGATTCAGTGTTTTGGAAATGCTGTGATCGATGTATTGCTGTACGGCCGCCTGCAGATCGATCGCTTTATAGGGGTCTATCGATTCGGCGGTCACGAAATATGCGGGTACGTCGCAGTTTGCGCCCTGCAGCTGCCGGTACAAGAGCCATGCGTAGTCGTAGACCTGCTCGGAAGTCATCTCGTCGCCCTTGCCGCTTCTGATATTTCTTTTGTATACAAGCGAGAATATCGGTTCTATGCCCGACGAGCAGTTCTGCCCGACCGACAGCGATATGGTGCCGGTCGGCGCCACAGTGTTTAGCTGAATATTGCGCATGCCGCAGCGTGCTATTTTTTCGCGAATATGCGCGGGCATCTGCCGCACGAAATTTGCTTGCAGAAATTTTTCGCTGTCATAGGCGGGAAAAGAACCCCGCTGCCGCGCAAGATCACAGGAGGCGCTGTACGAGGCGTCGCGCAGGGTTTCCGCGATTTTGGCGGCGCACTCGATTGATTCAGACGAACCGTAGACGATGCCGAGCATGGCGAGCGTGTCGCCCAGTCCCGTAAAGCCGAGGCCGACGCGACGCCACTGTTTCGAGAAACGCTCGATTTTTTCGAGAGGGTAGTCTGTTCTGTCGAGTACGTCGTCGAGAAAGCGAATGCCTGTTTGCGCATACTTCGCGAAATCCTCATAGTCGAAGCGCGCGTCTTCGCGAAAGGGATTGTGCACAAATCGCGTCAGATTGAGCGCGGCAAGACAGCACAGCGAATAGGCCGGCATCACAATCTCTCCGCAGGGATTGACGCGGTCGAGTTTGAAGGCCCAGTAGCCGTTGTTGTATTTTTCGATGGTGTCACTGTTGAATATGCCGGGTTCATTGTGTTCAAAGGCGTTACGCGCGAGCAGTTCGTAGAGTTCGCGTGCGGCGAGGGTCTTGTACACCTTTTCGCCATAGTGCAGCTTCCAGGGCAGATCTTCTTCTACGGCCCTGATAAAATCGTCATTAATCTTGACCGAGATGTTGAACTGTGTAAGCTCTCCGTTCGTGTCGCCCTGTTTGGCGGTGATGAACTCTTCTATGTCGGGATGCGAGATATCGAGCAGCGCGATATGGGCGGAACGCCGCTGGCCGCCGGTCATGATTGTCTTGGCCGACTGATCGAAGATACGCAGAAAGGATACGGGCCCCGACGCGATCCCTCCGCCCGAGAGCGGGCTGTTTTTGGGGCGAAGTTTCGAAATATCGAAACCCACGCCGCCCCCCATCTTGCTGATCAGCGCATCCTCTTTAAGCGCATCGTAGATGCCGTCCATCGAATCCTCGACATCGATGGTAAAACAGTTGTTATAGTTTTTCATCGGGCTGTCGGGACGCGCGTTTGCGAGAATGCGCCCCGCGGGAATCAGCTTGCCCGAGTGCATCGCCTCATAAAACAGGTCGGCCGCTTCATCGGCCGCGTCCCCTTCGGCGAGGGCTATTTCACGGGCGACTCCCCTGAAGAGTTCTTCGGGGCTGCGTTCACCGGACAACATGTATTTTTTCTCGAAGATATCCTTCGAAATCGATTGGCTCCATTGCATTGTATTTTCCCTCAGTGTGCTGGTGACATAATAAACATGCCTGTGTTTTCCATATGGCGGGGGGATAAGGGAAAGTCAAGAATTAAATAATAACGATTATCATTAGCAAATTAATCTGATCGTTTCATAATCAGCCGTGCGGCGACAACAATCAGGATAATCGCGGTAAGGCTCACAAGGCCATTGAGAAAAGTGCTCAAGGGTACGCGCTGACTTAGGCCCGGTGCCTTTCTTTTCACAAGGGGAATACTGTTCGGCGTAAGCTGATCCATCTTTTCATTTAAAATAATATCCCTGAAATCAGTGATGTCGTATTCAGGCTTTGCTCGCTGATACGGTGTGTGATCTCGAATAAAAAAACCGCCGGAAGGCGGTTTTTTTTTCAGGGAATCTCGAAATATTACCACACCTAAAGATTTTATGACGGTTCTCGCTGATATTTTTCGAGATTCGGGTTGTAAAGGTCTCCTTTTAGATTCTTATTACTCTTTCAGCAGCTTTGCCTTTTTTACAAGTTGTATAAATTCACCCCGGTAACCGAATTCATCTTTTCCCTTGTAACGTTCGGCTCTTTCGATGACCGCATCGTAAGATGACTTTCCTTTGTGTTCAGAATCACGCAGGAGCATGCCGAACTCGGCGACTGCCGAGGCAAATTGCAGATTCGAAGAGGCATTGTCTGTGCCGGCTTTTACAGGAAAACTGAGCAGTTTACTGTTTTGTCCTTTCGGCTGCTTGTAGCGCAATTTGATCAGGGCGAGCTCACCGCTGTTGTAGGCATCGCTGTTTGTCGCGGTTTGCTGATAGCGCAATGTGTTCGCCCGGGAGCTTTCGTCTTCCCTTCGCTCGACTATCTCATAAAGAGCGGTGACGCTGTGTCCGGCGCCGATTTCCCCCGCGTCCTTTCGGTCATCATCAAAGTCTTCAGCTTTCATGACCCGGTTCTCGTAACCGATAAGCCGGTAACTTGCGACGTAGGCCGGATTAAATTCTATTTGTATTTTAACATCTTTGGCTATTGCGAAAAGCATCGAGTCCATTTCGCTCACCATCACTTTTTTTGCCTCGTAGATGGTGTCGATGTAGAAATAATTGCCGTTGCCCTTGTCGGCGATCATCTCCATCTTTGAGTCCTTGTAATTGCCCATTCCGAAGCCGAGTACTGAGATGAATATTCCCTTATCCCGTTTCGCTTCTATCAGCCGCACCATCTCGGCATTGCTTGAGGGCCCTACGTTGAAGTCTCCGTCGGTTGCGATGATGATGCGGTTATTGCCGTTTTTCCTGAAATATTTTTCGGCGGTTTTGTAGGCAAGCTCAATACCCTCTCCGCCCGCTGTTGATCCGCCCGCTTCGATTTTGTCAAGCGCGGCAATGATCTCCCTTTTTTTGTTGCCGGCAGTCGGTTCAAGAACAACACCGGCCGAACCGGCGTACGCGACGATGGAGATGTGATCCCCTTTGTCGAGTTTCTCCACCAACATCTGGTATGATTTTTTCAGCAGACCCATCTTCTCCGCAGAGGCCATCGAGCCGGAACTGTCGATAAGAAAGACTATGTTCGACGCCGGTTTTTCGGCCTGCGACAGGCGTTTTCCCTGCAAACCGATGAGCAACAGCTTATTCTGCGGGTTCCAGGGGCATGCTCCCATCTCGGTCGTCACTGAAAAGGGATCTGACGAGCCGGGCACCTTGTAGTCATACGAGAAGTAATTGATCATCTCTTCGGTTCGAACCGCGTCTTTCGGCGGAAGCGAGCCTCCATTGATAAAACGACGCATATTCGAGTACGAAGCGGTATCGACATCCACCGAAAAGGTGGAAAGCGCTGTTTTCACCGGATCGAGAAAATCGTTGTCGACGATAAGATTGTACGACTCGGTATTATGATAGGCTGTGTCGGCTCTGCTGTCCGCATTCCGCGCTACGCTCGGTTGCGGCAGGCAGGCCCGGTCATAGGAGCTGAAAGACTGTTCGACTCCGGCAGGTCCTTCCGGATTCCATCCGTGACCGACAAAGGTTTCCTTTTTGAGCGATTGTTTTTCGCTGACGACAAGGCCATCATCCTGTGTTTCAAAAGGCATTGCTTCTTCGAGTGGAGCGATAATTGACTTTTGCTCTTCGCTGGTTTCAACTTGCCCCGCATTGTTTGCCGCTGCTGTTTCTTTTACGGTCAGGGCTGTTGCATCTTTCGGTTTTTGAGAGGCATTCACGCCCTTTGCCGCTAACTGCATTTGCCCGTCGGTGGAAATCAGCTGCGGAGAGACCAGCCGTTTATAATTGAAGGTAAATGTGAGCGCGACAAGTATTGTGGCGACCGATACCGTTGATAGGGCAAAAAGCTGACGGTGACGGCGAAAAAAAGTCGCTGTCGCTGAAGCCTCGTTGTTCGCCGATACCCCGGCAATACGCTCCTCTATTTTTTGTCGCAGTTCGGCTTTAAACGATGGACGAAGTTTCACTTTCGGCCGCATATCTATCAGCAAAGCTATCATTTTTTTTGCACTCGCCTGATCGCTGAACAGTGCGGGATCGAGCGTCTGAATATCCTGCAGCATGGTTTTATATTTTTTATTTTTCAGTATTTTTCCGAACAGTTTCATAATCGTAGCTCCTTTCCCTGCAAAGCTATTGCGATGATGCACAGAATGACGCCCAGCATCTCGCTGAGGGGAATTTTTGCGCGAATCTCCTCGATCGTGCGGTAAAAACTCATCTTGCATGAGGCTTCGCTCATGCCGCAAATTTCGGCGATCTCCCTGTAGGGAAGGTTCTGCCAGATTCGCAAAATCACAATTTCCCTTTTTTTTGGGGAAAGTTTTTCGAAGTAGGACATCACCTGCGAAAGCAGTTCCCTGTCGAAAATCTCGCTTTCAAAATCCTCTTTGGCCGCGAGTTCTTCCAGTGCGTCAACGCCGCCGTCCCTTCTGGATTTTCTGAAATGGTCGATGAGCAGGTTAGAGGCGATCTTGAAAAGCCAGGTGGCGACGCTTGAGCGGCTGCTGTCGTAGGTGTCCGCCTTTTCAAGCGCACGCATGAATGTCTGGCTGGTGATATCCTCCGCGCTTTCGCGGCAGCAGGTGCGATAATAGGCAAAATCGTAAATCTTTCTGAAGTAACGTTCATAGATGCGGGTGAATTTACCCGGTGAGCCCTTGCCGCATTCTTCCATAATGACAGCATCTGTTGTAAACATACTGTTCCTCTTATAATCCCGGTTCTTCTGTTGTCAGAAGAGGATCAACCGGTAGTGTTCTCTGCTTTCGCAATAATTCCGAAGAATGTAGCGAAAAAGCTGAGCGGACTGTCCGTTTATTCAAGAGTGAATTCTTCCGTCGAAGAATCCCTTTCGGCAGAGCCGGTACCGTGCCCGCAGAAAGCACCTGAACGATATCTATACGATTATAGAGCCAGAAAGTAACAAAAAAACAGAAAATTTTGCGGTGTCAGTTGTATATATGAACGAATCGGAGAGCCTCTTCTCGGCCGGGGATGGGATAGTCGGAGCAGGGATTGTTCGCACAAAAGAGCTCGGGAAAATCACGGTCCGGAGAGCTCTTTTGTGTGAGTTAATCGGGGTGATTCCTCACTGTACATCGACATATTTTCCGTACATCCAGCCGGTAATACCGTCTTCATTGGTGACCTTGTACCAGATTTCGCCTGTTATGCGTTGAACGGCGTCTTTATCCACTGTTCCGGTGATCATTTTGTCATCTTCTATCTCGTATCTTACCAGGTAGGAGTTTTCCCGTTCTTCGATGATGAAGATACCTTTCCCGGAATCGAGTTTTATCTGTTTTCCCTCTTCGGTGGTAATCTGCGCCTGTTTTGAAAAGACCGCGTCGCCCGTTTCGGCGGAATTCGTCTTTGCGAAAATGGTGACCTTTTCTCCCTTCTGCAACTGTTTGATCGCGGGAGCGCTGACGTTCGGCTCTTCGCGCATGTTGACGTTATTTCCGTTTACCACGCCGCTGAGGTCAACTTCTTCGATAGCGCTGTCAACAGACTGTGTTTCCGATTGCTGGTTTGTTCCCGCCGATACTTCTTCAGAATCGATGGGCTTGCCGCTTTTGAGATTAAGCATCAACACCGTTGCGGCGGCAAGAAGAAGCACCCCGAGGCTTACACCGTAAAATACAGGACTCTGTAAAAACGCGGGCACAGCCGCTGTTTTCTTCATCGCTTTCGGCATGGCCGGTGGCGCCGTGTCCCGGATGCAAAGTGAAATAGCCGACTCCTGTTCGTGCAGGGTTGCCAGCTCGCGTGCTATTGCTTTCAAGCGCTCACGCTTGCCTTTTAAACTCGCGCCGATTTCGTTTTTGTCGACACCCTTTTGCGGCATGCTGCCCATTTTCGAGATCATATTATTCAGCGACGCTTCTTCACGCTCAAGAGAGTCGATCTGCTTCTTCGAGCTGCTGAGCGTTTGTGCCGCTTTTTTCTTCAGTGCAATAAGCTCTTCTTTCGCTTCTTTTATTCGTTGCTTGTAATCAGAAGCCAATGCGGCAAACTGATCCGCTTCGAGTTTTGCTTTTTTCTCGGGCAAAGAGCTCAATTTGTCTTCGAGCGAGCCGAGTTCTTTGCGAAGTTCAGCGATTTGTTTCAGTTCTTTTGCAGTCATTTGATTCATTAAATCTCTCACTTTACAATAAATCGATTTTGAAGCAGTACAAAGCAGCTGCAGAAAAGTTTTTTGCCAGTAATCCGGAAAGGAGTCAAGCCGTTTTTATATGGTTCATTGTTCCGTGAAAAACAACTCCGCAATAGTTATTGACTCTGTCCTTTTTCTCTCTGAAATATATTGTGGGCCTTTGTAAGGCAAAAGCGGAGGGTGCGTTCGGGTGTGTGAAGGAATAAAAAAAGAATGGATTGGGTTTTTTCTGAAAACCCTTTCCGAATATGCGGAAATTCCCGTGGAAGAGGTCGCCAGAGATGTGGGACGACTCAGGTATTTGCACCTTCGTAAAGATGAGTACCTTGTGCATGCAGGGGATATTCCCGACAAAATGGCTTTTATCGTGCGGGGTATTTTCCGTGTTTACTACATTACCGAAGATGGAGAAGAACGGATACTGGTTTTCAGAGAGGAGGGACGCATGCTTTCCGCATTCAGCGCTTTCCTGGAAAACACAGAGTCCTGGTACAATATTCAGGCTCTGGAGGATTCCGATCTTATTTGTCTGAGCTTTTCAGATTATCAGAAATCACTCTCGGATCATCTCTGCTGGCGCGAGATAGCTGCGAAATATGTTCAGATGCTGTTTGTTGAAAAAGAAAAAAGAGAGAGGGAATTTCTGTCAGAGGATGCCGAAACCCGTTATCGGAAATTCATTCTCGCCCATCCCGGCATAGAAAGCAGGGTACGTCAGTATCATATTGCCGCCTATCTCGGAATAACCCCCATCGCGCTCAGCCGAATACGAAAAAAGATGAAAAATATATAAAAATTAACCTGGGTTAATGCGCTTGCTGTCCGCTTGCGATCATACTATTTGAACAAAACGTCAAGTGGGAGCATAATAATGAAAAAAGCTAAGGTAAGCAGGAAAGTCGCGCCCAAAGCCTTGTTCCGTGTTATCCTTTTCTTTTCAACATTGATCGCCTTTGTAAACGGAAAAGAGCCTGTGCTGACCAGGGAACGCTATAATCGGGCTGTTGCCGTTATCAGATGTGACTTTAGAAAAGCTGTCAATGAACTCGGATATGCGATTACTCCGCTCGATGAAAGCATAAAAGAAACACTCACCTGGCTCGAAAATGAAAAAATTCTCACCGGAGAAGCGGGATGAATAAGGCTTATGACTGCGGGTTCGTTGAGGTAGCGGATGAGCCTGATCATAAAGAGATGTTCAGAAATGAGTTTTTCCGTGTTTATGAGGCGTCGATTGCTCCCGGTAAATCCACACTGTTTCACCGCCATACGGAGGATACCCTGTATGCCGTTATTGAAGGGGGCCGTATGCGTAATATCAATTTTGCGAAAGACTGTAAGAACCGGGTGCATTTCGCAAATTCGGTATCGCTTCTACGGGTGATCCGCATGGGTATCAGCATTCTTCTGAGCGGATATGCTGAAATGAAAAGCGGGCTCATCTTTATTACCAGAAACCGTAAAGAGCCAAGTGTGCACCGGGCAGCGGCTTTTAAAAAAAACACTGCTCAGGTTAAGATGATCGGAGTGGAGCTGCGGCACGGGGGCGGAGCGGTTCTGCCGGTTTTTTCGGGCAGAGCCGATCCGAAGTGTGAGTGTGCAGGTGACGGGTACTCGGTGTATTCCATCAGGCAGCAAACTGGATCTTCCGTTTCGATCATTTCTACGGTTTATCCCGCATGTATTG
>JAEWVL010000124.1 GCA_023396665.1 Spirochaetota bacterium | reverse complement strand
AGCCTTGAGAATAATTACGCACTCATAGCTGCCATTCCTCAATTCAAGATGCTGGGGTATCCCCTGCTGCTCGGTTTGTCACGGAAATCACTTATCGGCAAGTTGTACGGTGATGATGGTGACCGTTTGCCGGCTACGATTGCGCTTAACGGCGCAGGAGCCTTGTATGGTGCCGATATAATCCGTGTACATGATGTCAAAGAACACGTACTTGCTTTGCGTGCTGTTGAAATGCTCAAAAAGGCGGTTTCATGATGGATGCCCTTTTTTATCAGGCGGTGTATATAATAAGTACCGGTTGGTTCTATTTACGAAATATTATCGATATTTTGCTCGTTGCAATCGTGTTTTACATAGGGTATTCCTATCTTGCGAAAACTCGTGCAGTGCAACTGTTCAGGGGGTTTTTGATTGTTTTCATTCTCTGGTTTGTAGCAAAACTTCTGCATCTGGAAACTCTGAATTGGTTGATAATGACACTTACTTCTTATGTCGTCATCGCCATAATTGTACTGTTTCAACCGGAGTTGCGCCGGGGTATCTCGCGAATTGGACGCCAGAGCTGGTTTGCGACAGGTCTCAATCAGGATTCTCTTCATCTTGATCAGCTGGTTAACGCCATAATCGCGATGGCCGAAGAAAAAGTGGGATCTCTCATAGTTATTGAAAGAAATACATCATTGGCCATGTACGCCGAAAATGGTGTATTGCTGAATGCATCGGTTTCCGAAGAATTAATAAGAACGATTTTCTTTCCGAATACAGCGCTGCATGACGGTGCGATCGTCATTCAGGAAGGTAAAATTGCCGCAGCGGCGTGCTATCTGCCGCTGAGCGACTCGAAGCAGCTGAATAAAAATCACGGTGCAAGACATCGGGCGGGTCTCGGTATAGCGGAGGAAACCGATGCTCTGGTTTTACTCTCATCCGAGGAGACGGGAAATATATCGATCATGGTAAACAGTAAAATTTATCAGAAGATCAAACCGACCGAATTAAAAAATATGGTGCTGTTCTATACGAATCCTAAAACCGCGCAAGAGGAGAAACCACCGGTAAAATGAAAGGAAAGCGTCAACTATTTACAAAAATGGCAAATTTCCTTGTGACTAATGATTTTGTCGCAAAAGTACTCTGTCTGCTGCTAGCAGTAATTTTGTGGAGCTATCTTGATACGAGAAACCAGGGAGAGCGTAATTTCAAGGTCAAGGCTGAGTTCCGCAATCTCTCAAGGGAATATGCGGTCAGTGAAAGTCAACAGCGCTATATATCCGTACTGTTGCGGGGAAACAAGGATGATCTTGTTTCTGTCAACCGGCAGAATATCGAGGTCTATATTGATTTGAGAAATCCGGTCATCGGTCAGCCGTTCAAGTATCCGGTAGAAGTGGTAACCAGTGAAATTCCCGATACCATAAAGGTTGATTTAGCTGAAGACAGAGTATTCATTATTGTCGAAAAAATGACTTCGCGTTTTGTCGATGTGATTCCTGAAATCAAGGGGATGCTGGCTGAGGGATACCTGCTTGGCAACATCAATGTTCAACCAGACCGGGTGAAGATCAGCGGCGCCGAATCGGACATCAAAAAGGTCGATGCCATACGAACCAATCCCGTCAGCATTCAGGGGATGACCGCGTCGAATGCTGAACTGATACCATTGAATACCGAGGGAAAGTCCTTTGAATATTCAGTAAACAGGGTGAAGCTTTCAATTGAAATTATTCCTTCGGACGGAGTGCAGAAAATACGGGTGCCGGTTGTCATCAAGAATCTGGCGAAAGGTTTTAGCGGCAATCTGTCGGTTTCTTCTGTGGATATGTTTGTCAGAACAACAGAGGGTGTCTCATTGGACGAGATTGATTTTGCCAGTTATATTGATCTGGTTTCCATAAATAAACAGAGCTTTGTCGATGCAGAGGGAAAGCGTCGAAATGCGATCAGGCGTAAAATAACGGTACGGCCGACAATCAGCGATGCTTCTGCCGGAACCATACTTGCGGTTGTTCCCGATCGTGTTGAAGTAGAAATAACCGGGAGTGAAAATTGATGACTATGTTGATAATAAAACTGATACTGCTGATAATTCCATTAACCGTATTGTTCATCTTCATGAGAACGCTTCCCGGCGCATATTCGTCGCGCAATGAGAATACCCGTTCAAAGCGAAAAAAAAATAAAAACGATTGAGCTGGACAAGGACAAGTACCATGTTGAATAAATGTATGCTGCTTGTCGCACTACTGATGTTTTCATGTGTAAATGTTAAAGGTGTTTTTGCATATAAAACCTATCAGCATGAGACCTATGTTCGAATGCAAAACGACATGGAAATTCCATCCGGAGAGCCGTTTGACTGGGTATATCGTACAAAGGGTTTTTCAGGTGAAAAAATGGTGGGTATTGTTCTTCAGGAGAAACAGGTCGTCTGGGTTGATCTCGCCATCAGCAGACAGAAGATTGACAAAATTACGCCGAATGTTTACGGAACGGTTGATGTGTTGAGTCCCGGAGAATATAAAATCGTTCTGGTTTCCAAAAAGAAACTGATCGATGAAATAAGGTTCCGGGTTTATCAGCCCTCATCTGACGAGTAGTGTAACCGTCTCGATATGGTATGTGCAGGGAAACATATCGAGCATAGCAAGCCGTTGAATTGCGAATCCCCCCTCGCCAAGCCTCGCTATATCCCTTGCCAGCGTTGAAGGATTGCAGCTTACATAAACCACCCGGGATGCCTTTGATGTGTTGATAGCTTCCGCACAGGCTTTATCAAGACCCCTTCGCGGGGGATCGACAATAATTGCGTCAAAGTGATTCAGTGAAAAATCTTCCATTTTCATTTTAAGAAAAGTGGCGTTTGTGATGAAATTGATGCGGGCGTTTTCAGTCGCGTTGTGAATAGATTCATCGACAATGTCAACTCCGGTAACAGTGTTGCAAGTATGTGCGATAT
>JAEWVL010000112.1 GCA_023396665.1 Spirochaetota bacterium | reverse complement strand
GGATTACATTGCACGATTTGATATCACCGTAACACCCTTTGACACCTTAAAATATCTCAATATGATCGCAGTAAATAACGGTTATGCGCCGCTTTCTACAAACGTCATAGACTCTCAAAAGAAAAATCCACATTGGATTTTTCCCGGCAACATATTTAATCTTCCCGAAGGCGGTAGAGTAGAGGTGAAAGACGGGGACTCTTTGTGGAAAATTGCCGAGCTGCTTTTGACACAGCGTTCGATCAAATACTTTGAAACAATAGAGAAGATTTCATCGGCTACAACGCCTGAAGAAAAGCTCTCCCTTCTGAAAGATGCCGAGCTTTATGTGTGCACCGAAAAGATAGCCGCTCATTTCAAAAGGATTTCGAAAGAAAATGGACGAGACACAGAGAATTAATTACTATGTCGAACCTGTTGAAATCGAGATATACCTGAAGAAATCGGGAACCATAAAAACTATAATAAAAGATCTTTATATAGAACTCGTCGATGTTCTTCCCGAATTCGAACCTGCAAAAACCATTTTTACCTTTTTTAAGAATCTCGATGAACCGATTGACCTGATCAAGTTACAGGATACTTTCCCCGAAACGGTACTTCCGGTCGTCAATTCATACTTTGATCATATCGATCTTTACCTGAAGTTATGCATTCACATGAGAAGCTACATATCAGGCAGCATCGACTCTCTTCGCCACTGTCTTTATCTGACAGAATTGTTGATGAAATTCGAGCCGACTCTCGCTTCTCTCGAATACATCGGGGATTTCTCCACCTACAATCTGAATTATTTTATTCGGAAACTGAACGAACACAACCAGGAGTTTCTGCTCGAAGATAACACCGTGGAATACCTAATCAACCGGCGACGGAAAGCTCACGAAAACACCGAGGCAAACCAGGAAGACCGGGAATTTGAAAAACTCGTTGAATTATGGGAATACAACATAAAGGAGAGCCCGCTTTCGTAAGCAGTCAGCGAAAAGTCCAAAGAAAGAAATCTGCAACGAGTAATAACCAAACCGCTACGGAGAAAACGACCAGTAATCCTTCCGAAGCTGCCTTCAGTATTTTCACACCTGACTCTTGAACTCATTGATCATCTCAACCATCATGGCAACGTGGGTCGCAAGAATATCTATCGATGTTCTGGGATCACCGGACTGAGAAAGGCTCATGTACAGGTCAGAGACTGCATGACGAAGAGCCCGGTCTTTTTCCGCAATTTCTGAAACCTGGGCGCTCTGCTGCTGTTGCGGTGGGGTAAACTGGTTGTTTAACACCTGATTGAGCACTTTTTTATTGATATCGCTTACTGACATAGGTAGCACCTGCCCTTAAAAATTGTTATAACAGAAAAACAAAAGTAAGGCATCCGATAGAAAGAGCAAGTGTTATTTCTCGGCACCGGATTATTGCACAGGAGCAGGAGTCGGCTCCGTATTATTTTGATTTTGCGCCGCGTTTGCGTTTGAACTTCCCTCAACGTCATCAATTACCCGAACTCTATTCATAAAGGTATCAACCATGGAAGGCTTATAGTAACGATCGTTCGCATCCAGGTGCTGCACCATCATCGTCTGAAAATCAAGTCCCGTTTCATTTTCCTCTCGGGCCTTCAGTATTTCTATCGTCGCCGAAATCAGTTTAAAATTGAAATCGTCGACATAACGCACAATAATCTGATTGGCGAGATCAAATTCACCGAGACGGACATTCTCGGCTGTACGCTGCTCATCCTTATAACGAAGACGACGCTGCGTCTTTTGTTCGTACAGATACTCAGTCATCATTTTTTCTTTCGTTCCGGGAACCGACTCTTCACGAGATCCGGTGACAGGATTAATCTCATTGTTTTCCGCGCTTACCGCGCCCCCGGTGTGATCCGGAACCTTTCCTGTTTCTTCATATTCTTTCTTTTCAGATTCGAGTGTCGGTCCGTATTCTTTTTCGTAATCTTCATACTCCCGGTTCATCTCAGCAATGTACTGTTGATCATCTTTCGAAAGAAATCGGTTGAAAAAAGGATTATTCAGCTGGCGCTCACCTTCAAAAATATGATTATATATCTGTTTCTTTGTTTCAAGATTCTGACTCTCGAAAAGAGCCAGCAAAGCATAGCGCTTTGATCTCCTGGACAGTTTGATCGACTCCTGATAGCTGTAAATCTTGTATGAACGCAAATGCGGACGTGAGGCTTGACCGATTTTCTGTATGTTTCTTGCCAGTGCCCTGTCACGATAACCCAGAGTAAGATACAATCTCGCAGTCGAGTTTTTGGATTTGATTATCGAAGGTGCCAGCTTATCCAGCATCTTTTTGGTTTCATCGAGATAATAAACATTTAGAACATCATTATACAGACTGACATTTTTACCCTGAGAAGTATAGACGCTTCTGAACGAGCGGCGATAGTCAGACTGCAAAAACGAGACCTCTGCGTTGAACTGATCCTGATATACGCTGAAAAAGCGTTCCTTCTGTTCATCATTCTCTGTCGCGAAATTACTCAGACAGATATCGAGAAAATCGATGAAGGACTTGTTTTCCTTGACGACCCGCTCAGTCGTTGTCTGATCCGTATAAGCAAACAGGGGAATCGTACACGCGACGAGCAGGCATAGCAAAACAAACCTGAATCGAAGCCTTCCTTTACTGCCGGCTGTATTTTTAGAAAAATCCGCCACGTAAGCCTCCATGGGGTCAAATTATCTGTTTTCTGAGTCTACGCAAACCTGTTTTGGGCATTTATCACCGCAAAAAGAAAGTAAACCCCATCTTTAAAAAGAAAATGCACATCTCCTATGATAATCGGCCAATCTTTACAAAAAAATGAGAGCGAGCACTGTAATTTCTTACGAAAGCGTATCCCCCAGCCTTTTAAGCAGATTGCCGAAATGCTGAAGAGCATCGGCAACTGCCGACGGATCTTCCATGTCGACACCCGCAACTCGCAGTTCTTCTACCGGATACATCGAGCCCCCGAGAGAAAGAAATTTCAGATAACTGTTTTTCGCGCCGTCATCTGTGAGAACTTTATGCGCCAGGGCTATGGCTGCAGCAATACCGGTTGCGTACTTATATACGTAAAAAGCGGAATAAAAATGGGGGATACGGAGACACTCAAGCTCCAGAACATCATCAATCGCTATCGAGCCGCAGAAATAATCTTCGAGCAGACCCCGATACAGAGTACGAAGTGATTCCACGGTAATGGGTTGATCCTCTTCGGCCATCCGGTGCACCTTCAGTTCAAACTCGGCAAACATCGTCTGTCTGAAAAGCGTCCCCCGGATATTATCTATTTCCCTGTTAAGTATATAGGCGCTCATCTTTTTATCAGTTTTGTATTTTTTCAGAAGATATTCGCTGAGAAGCACCTCGTTGAAAGTTGAAGCCACCTCTGCAACGAATATCGTGTATCCGTGATACTCGTAACTCTGGGCTTTTGCCGACAAATACGAGTGCATCGAATGACCGGCTTCATGTATTAGCGTGTAGAGACTGTTAATGTTACGAGGCTCGTAATTCAGCAGAATATAGGGCGGCGAGTCATAACAACCGGACGAGTAAGCGCCGCTTTTCTTTCCGCGATTCTCATAGCGGTCGACCCATCCGTTCAGGAGTCCGTCGCGCAGTACCGTGACATATTCGTCTCCCAGAACGCTTAGCGCCTCGCAGCAGGTTTCAACCGCCTGTTCATAGGACATTTCAAAATCGACACCGGAAAGCATCGGAACATAGGTGTCATAGAAATGCAATTCGTCGAGATTGAGCGTCTTTTTTCTCAAATGCATGTATTCGACAATCTTGTCCGTATTTTCCCGAACCGCCTGTATAAGACTGTCATAGACCTTTCGCGGCACCCGATCCGCAAACAGCGACGCTTCAAGACACGAGGGATAATTTCGAATTCTGGCATACAAACGGTCTTTCTTGACAGAGAAAGAAAATGCCGCGGCTATCGTATTTCGGTGAGTTTCATATTGTTCGTAATACTGGAAAAAGGCCCGCTTGCGGGTATCCCGGTCTTCATCCGTCAGAAAGGTGTTAAAGTTGCCGTGCGAAAGCTCCCGCTTTTCCTTACGGCCGTTTTCAAGTGTTCCGAATCGAAGGTCGGCGTTGTCGAGCTGGGAGAATATCTGCCCCGGCGCACCCATAATCTCGCCGCTCATGGCAAGAAGCTCTTCGGCTTCTTTAGAAAGAGTGTGATCCCTGTAACGGAAAATTTTTTCCAGAGAGAATCGATGTTCACACAGAAGCGGATCGGCGAGGTATTCCGCCGCCTTTTCGGGAGACAGGGCCTGCAATTCGGGAGTGATGAAGCTCGAAAGCTCTGCGGATTTCGTATAGAGTGTGACGGCACGTTGATAAAGATTCTGCCCCTCGGTGGCGCTTTTATCCTCATCATTTACCAGATGTGCGTAGACATACAGCCTTTCAATTATCCGGGAACATTCAAGATCAAAACTGATCAGCTCTTTCAGATTTTCTGCCGAAGCGATAAAGGAATCGCGATACTTTTCATAGTCTTTGATTTTCTGCGTGGCGAGAGCATACTCCTTTTCCCAATCGCCGGGTGAGGCGTACAGTTTCGAGAGCTGCCATTTATCTTTTTGCGAAATATCTTTTCTTTGCGGTATTGTCTTTTCCATGCCACTCCTCATCGATAAGCGCTCATGTATGCGTAATCATTTAGCTTTGCAGAGTCTTTTGTATTCTTGTCTCGAAGCGCCTGATTTCGTCCTTTATGCGATTTGAAAGATCAACGATATCATTGTGCTTCTTTACCTTGAAGATATTTTTTACAAGCATCTTTATCTTTTTATCATCAAGCAGATCTACCATCACCCTCGGGTCGGCGGTAAACAGCGCGTTACAGTCAGGATACTGTTCGCGAATCAGATCTTCAACGGATCCCGACACGGATTTCATCGGAAAACCGGTTTTTAAATGCACGTTCTTGATCACCATCGCCAAGAGTCGCAGAATTGACCGCTTGCGGTCATACTCCATATCCTGCTTCATCTTGAAAAACGCGTACATTATATTTTCATTTTTCATTTTAATCAGATCGATAATCTCCATCTGTACGTCGGTCGGCATCTTTCTGTAATCGGGCTGATGATGGGGATAGAATGTCTTCAGATACTTTTTCGACATGATAATCTTACCCGCAAGAGTATCATTGATCGTCGGGGCTTCGACCATCTTATCGATATCTTCCGGTGACACTTCTCGCAGGGTCTTTATTTTTTTAAAACACTCCGGTACCGGCAGGGAATTCAGTATTCCCTGCACCGCTTTCTCCCGGGCTTCCTCCTTGAAAAAATACTCGCTCATGACCGTATAGAAGAGCTCATCACCCCTTCCGGCAATTTCGGGTTCATCATCCATCCGCAAAGAAAAATCGAGCAGATTATGATATGTTTCACTCCGTTCACTCGCCATAATCACTTACCTTCTCTTTAACCTTTGGATATACCTCTACATCCAGAGTGGAAAACTGGCTGTTTCTATAATAATGATATCCAAGGCCGGCGACCATTGCCGCATTATCGGTACACAATACCGGAGGAGCGAAATATACGCTGAATTTTCCGTTAGCCTTAAAACTCTCCCTCAAACGTGAATTCGCCGCAACCCCTCCCGCTACAACAATATGAGAGAGTGAAAATCTGTCAGCGGCGGCAAAGGTCTTTCGGCAAACAAGCTCTATCGCACTCTCCTGAAAAGCCCAGGCTATCTCCTCTGCCGCTGTTTGAGGATTCTCCTTCACATAGTTTATCACCGCAGTTTTTAATCCGGAATAGGAAAACCGGAGGGTCGTATCTTTCGCCAGCATTTTTGGAAAGACAATATCCCTTTTGACAGCTTTTTTTGCCAGCTCGTCGATAACCGGACCACCGGGATACCCGAGCGAGAGATACTTTGATATTTTATCATAAGCCTCTCCGATCGCGTCATCGGTCGTCTTTCCGAGAAGCTCGGTATTGCCAACCCCGCGAACGATATACAGTGCGGTATTGCCGCCCGAAACAAGTAGACCGAGAAAAGGATAATCGATTTCGGCTCCTGCGAGAAAGGGTGCGTAAAGATGAGCCTCGAGATGATTAATCGTTATGAGCGGGATTTTCTTGATATATGATATTACTTTTGCCGCCTGTAACGTAATCATCAGCGAACCGATCAGCCCGGGCCTGTTGGTTACCGCAACATAACTCATTTCATCAATGCTTCTTCCCGATTCTGTAAGCGCCTTATCGATCAAAACATTGACCTGTTCAAGATGAGCCCGTGAAGCTATCTCAGGAACCACACCGAAGTAATCTTTATGTATATCGATCTGGCTGGATATGATGTTCGCCTCTATATCCCTGCCGTTGCGAACGACCGCAACGGCAGTTTCATCGCAAGAGCTCTCCAGTCCGAGCCCTGTTATTTCATTCATTTCAAAAGATCCAAAGCCTTCGATAATTGCGTGTCAAAATCAAGATCGTACAGGGGCTGCGGCTTTTCCCTGTTTATCTCCTGTTTCAGAAAATACGAAGCCGTCGTCCTTGAAACCGGGAAACCTTTGTTTTTCAGATACAGTTCAAAAGAACCTACAGTCTCAGGATTGTACTGCATTTCCGGTTTCACAAAAGCGCTCACCAGCTTGTCGTTGAGTATGCGGCCGAGATTTTTACGATCGGCCTCGGGAACAACGTCACCCGCGATTGTAACCTCAGGATCTATGCCCTTTTTATTGATCATCGCCCCTGAGGGAGTATAATACTTTCTTATGGTAAGAGCGAATCCTGTTTTGCTTTTTTCCAGATCGACAACTCGCTGAACAAGCGCCTTTCCGAAAGT
>JAEWVL010000050.1 GCA_023396665.1 Spirochaetota bacterium | reverse complement strand
TCATGAACGGTCCTGTCGGCGTATTCGAATTCGAAGCCTTCGCAAAAGGAACCGGCGATGTGGTCAAACTGATCGCCGAAGCCACGGCAAAGGGTACGATCAGCGTCATCGGCGGCGGTGACTCCGTTGCGGCGGTCAACAAGTTTAACCTTGCGGACAAGCTGAGCCACGTGTCAACCGGCGGCGGTGCTTCTCTGGAATTTCTTGAGGGGAAAACACTTCCCGGCATTGCGGTGCTCGAAACAAAATAAGGGCTCAATCGAGAATCCACTCGACAGCTGTTGAGCGGATACTTTTTCCGGCAGAGTATCCCCCCCTTTTCAGCAGCCCGAAACAGACACTTACCGGACGCTTTCATACAAAGTGCCACGAAGACCATGGCTCGTAATCTACTTGACAAAGATGATAGCCCGAATTTGATCTTCTCTTATGTTAATTGTCATCACCGGTGCCGGGTCAGTCGGTTTTAAACTCGCGAAACATCTTATTGCGGATAACAAGGATGTCGTTCTCATCGAAAAAGATGAAGAACGCGCCAGAAATGTCGCAGCCCAGCTTGACTGCTTGGTCATTCACGGTTCGGCCAGCTCCATTTCCGTGTTGCTCCGGGCAAACATTATGAAAGCCGATTTTTTTATCAGCGTCACCGACTCCGACGAGCTGAATCTCATCATCTGCGGCATCGTCTCATCCATGTTTCAGGTTGCGCACAAGATTGCGCGCGTTCGCAATCTCGAATACATCAACAACACCATCATAACCGAACAGTTTCTTCACATCGACTACGTCGTTAATCCCGAAATTGAAGTCGCACTCGAAATAGAAGCAATCATCCGCCACGGTGCCCAGTCGGGAGTCATCTTTTTCGAAAAGGCCGGCGTCAAACTGCGCAGCATGCTTTCATCGAAAATACCGGCGATTATCGGCAAACAGCTCAAAAACATCAGAACGATGATCGACGAAGATTTTCTGATAGGAGCGATCGAGCGCAACGAAAAGCTTTTCATTCCCGACGGAGACAGTACCGTTATAGACGGAGACACCATTCATTTTATCTCCTCGGACGGAGCGCTCGAGTCGCTGATGCGAAGTTCCGGCGCATCGGCCCACACCATACGCAAAATCATCATCATCGGCGGTACGCGGCTCGGCGAAAGCATCATCAGCCGCCTTTCCAGACATGGAAAGTACTCCATCACGATTGTTGAAGAAAATTATGTTACCTGCAAAAAACTGGCGGATCATTTTCCGGACATCCTGACCATTCATTCGAACGCCGACGACGAATCGTTCTTTGAAGAGGAAGATATCAGCGCCTACGACCTTATCATTTGCGTCACCGATAACCAGGAAACGAATATTCTCATGTCGCTTTACGCGAAAAAGAAAAACGCAAAAATCAAGACTATAGCCCTTGTGATCAACAACAACTTCGCGGAACTTGCACGAGGCTTCGGTGTGGACGCTCTTGTCTGTCCGAAAAATTCATCGGTCGATTCAATTCTCAAATTTCTGCGAAAAGGCAAAATCTCTTCAGTCAAAAGCATTTTCAACGGAGAAGCCGAACTTCTTGAGTTTACAATGGGCAGCACTAACGAGGCCAAGACCATTCGCGAACTTCGTATGCCCAAGGGATCACTGATACTTTCTGTGACCCGGGACGGTGAACACATGCATCCATCCGGAGAATTTCTTCTTGCACCGAACGATACAGTGCTTGTCATCTCCCAGAAGAACGCCATACCCCGTATCGAAGAGATTTTCTCCGCAAACTAGGAAAGTCCGTTCGGACACATTCACTTTTCGCAATAAGGAAATCGATGAAATACAAGGCAATAGCAAAAACCCTTTCCGCCCTGATCCTGATACTTTCCTTAAATCTCGTTGTCCCGTTCTTTCTTGCAATTGTGTTTCACGAGACAAAAGAGGCGAAGTCTTTTTTATGTGTTATTTCGCTGATGGTCGTCATATCGCTTATTGTGCTGTTCCTGCTACGAAAATTCAGCGTTAAATCGCTTTCTCCGAGAGACGGCTTTTTTTTCGTCACGGCGAGCTGGGTACTCGCTTCCCTTTTCGGCGCACTGCCCTTCTACTTCTCCGGCGCAATCCCCCTGTTCTGCGACGCCTTTTTTGAGACGATGTCCGGTTTTACCACGACAGGCGCCTCGATTCTCACCGACATTGAGGCACTGCCGAAATCCATGCTCTTCTGGCGATCGCAGACACACTGGCTCGGCGGAATGGGGATAGTGGTGCTTACCGTTGCCATAATGCCGCTTCTCGGCATCGGCGGGCTGCAGCTGATTAAAGCCGAGGCCCCCGGACCGACTGTCGACCGTCTTACTCCCCGAATTACCGGAACGGCGAAGATACTCTGGGGCATCTATTTGGGCTATACAGTGATACAGACGACACTTCTGTACGCCGGAGGCATGACACTCTTTGACGCGATCACACATTCGTTCGGAACACTCGCAACGGGAGGGTTTTCGACAAAAAACGCCTCGATAGCGCATTACAAATCGCCTTACATCGAAAATGTGACGACGGTATTCATGGTTCTGGCTGGTATAAACTTCACCGTACACTACAGGTTATTGACCGGCCGATTCAAGTCCCTGTTCAAAGACGGTGAACTCATCGTCTATCTTCTGATTTTTTTCGGCACTACGGCGGCGATAAGCCTCAGCCTTTACAGCAACGCATTCTCACCCGCTTACGCCGTCCGTCTCGCCTCATTTCAGGCCGCATCAATACTCACCACAACGGGTTTCGCCTCAGCGGACTATCTTAGATGGCCGATGCTTGCACAGGCCCTGCTTTTCTTTTTAATGTTTATCGGCGGCTGTTCGGGCTCAACCGGAGGGGGTGTCAAGGTAATCCGCATTGTAACCCTTCTGAAGAAGGCGATAAACGAAATGAAGTATCTGGTGCATCCCCGCGGCACTTTCACTCTCAAGGTTAGCGGAACGAGCATCAAAAAAGACATCAGCTACGCCATTTCAGGATTCTTTTTTCTCTACATAACAATGCTTGTACTCACAACGCTTGTCGTTACAAGCGCTAATGTCGATCTGTTAAGCGCTTTTACTACAGCCCTGGCCACTCTCGGCAATATCGGCCCCGGTTTTGGCCGTGTCGGTCCCGTCGAGAATTACTCCTTTTATCCCCCCCATGTAAAGTGGTTTCTTTCTTTTGCAATGATGACGGGGCGTTTGGAACTGTATACCGTGCTTGTCCTGTTCACCCCCGTCTTCTGGAAAAGATGAGAACAAAATTATCGGGGACACGCTTTCAAAAATATTGGTTGCACAATCAACCGCACCTGTTATAATCGCAACATCAATAAATACAGAGGTAATGGATGAGCAGACTCTTTAATCGCTACGGTTTTACCATAAACGAGGGCGATTATCTTTTCAAAGAAGGCGATACCGCGGATTCACTCTACATGATAGAGTCCGGAACGATCAAGATCAGCCGAATCGTACAAAATGTGGAAGAGATACTGCAAACCCTCACCGATGGTGAATTTGTCGGTGAAATGGCCGTAATTGATTCCATGCCGCGTTCCGCTGACGCCATCGCCCTCGTTGACAGCAAACTTATCCGCATGGACCGCTACGCTTTTGAAGAGATCATCGTTAAAAATTCTCAGTTTGCAGCTTCTTTTATCAAATTTCTGTCAAAGCGAATACGCAACACAAACGAAATGATGAAGGCAGTCTCTGAAAAACGAATTGAAGACCGCTTTTACATACAGCTGCTTAAAGAGTGCATGAAGAACGGTAAAAAAGACAAATCGAAGAAGATGCAGCTCGTTCACCTTCAGGACTTTCTTGAAAAATACACGAAAGTATACAATGGTAATGCCGACAAATTCTGGACCACGATCAACGCTATGGTAGAATCTGGAAAACTGAGCCTTGTCAAAGACCAGAACAAAGTGCAATGGCTCAGCCTGAAAATCTGAAGTTCGTTAAATGATATTGCATCCGGCATCCTTCGCCGGAACTCGCACCGGACGCACTCCCCCCCGATACCAGAAACAACACAATTACCGGTTGACAAAAAAACAGCAGCATAACTATCTGCAAAAAGGCGCTGGGGGTGCTTTCGCCGTAATGGCAAGGCTGAGATTATACCCTTTGAACCTGACCTGGATAATGCCAGCGAAGGAAAGACCGGGTGGATATCGGACAGATTCCATTCTTACCTCTTTTTAATCCTGCATTATCCTCATTAACAACACTGACGGAGATAACAGTACACTGTTCTAACCGTCAACACCCGTTAAGGAGGATCACTTGGAAACAACAGTATCTCGCGGCATTGTCCGCACATTTTATGAAACACTCGACAACATGCTCGAACTTGATGCGGCTATTGTCGGTGCCGGTCCCTCGGGACTCGTCGCCGCCGCCCATCTGGCAAAGATGAAGAAAAAAGTGGCGATTTTTGAAACGAAACTCGCACCCGGCGGCGGCATGTGGGGGGGAGCGATGATGTTCTCGAACATCGTCGTACAAAAAGAGGCCCTGCATATTCTCGACGAATTCGGTATCGGCTACAAACAGGGAGAACATGACACCGTTATCGCAGACTCAGTTGAAGCTACATCAGCGCTGATATATCACGCGACCAGGTCGGGAGCGAAGATATTCAATTGCATGAGTGTCGAGGATGTGATGCTCGACGATAAAGGTTCCCGCGTCAGCGGCATCGTCGTCAACTGGGCACCGGTCACAAGATCGGCCATGCATGTTGATCCGCTCGTCTTTCGCTCACGGACCGTCATGGACGCAAGCGGTCACCCTGCCGCATTGGTAACGATCGCGGCAAAAAAGAACAACATTACCCTCAACACCCCATCAGGATCGATCATGGGTGAACGCTCGTTGTGCGCGATCGAGGGCGAACGGCTCACCGTTGAACAGACAAAAGAGGTCTTTCCGGGTCTGTACGTTTCGGGTATGGCAGCTAACGGTGTCAGCGGATCATTTCGTATGGGACCGATTTTCGGGGGCATGCTTCTTTCGGGAGAAAAGGCCGCCCGTATCATCGGTGAGGCTTTGAAATGAAGCCGTCTGGCGATTTCGGTCTTTACGTGGTGATGACATCACCGCGCAACACCAGCTACGAAAAACTCACCGAAGCCTGCGTTGCATGTAAAGTCAAAATGCTGCAGCTTCGCGATAAAGAACTCTGTGACAAAGAACGCCTGGCACTTGCGAAACGGCTCGTCGCGATTACAAGTAACAGCGATACCCGCTTTATCGTTAACGACAGAATCGACATCGCACTCGCAAGCGGAGCCGCCGGCTTTCATCTCGGCCAGGACGACCTGCCTCTTGCGGCTGTTCGCCCCTATGCGGGCAATCTGCTCGCCGGGCTCTCGTCACACACACCGCAGCAGGCCGCTTCGGCACTTGCACAGAATCCCGACTATCTCGCATTCGGTCCGGTCTTTCCGACACCCGCCAAAAACGGGCGCGATGCCGTAACAGGAACGGCAGTACTCGGGCAGATACTGAACAAATGCACAATACCGCTTGTCGCCATCGGCGGAATAGACTGCACGAACATCGGGAGGGTGCTCGAACAGGGGCTGCGCAATATCGCGCTTATTCGTGCCGTTGATACGGCACAGCCGGTCGACGCGATTCGCAAATTACAAACCATTATAGGTGAACAGTATGACATTAATTGATAGATGCAAACGGGGGGATACCGATCCCATTGTTAAGCAAGCAGCTCTTGACGAGAATATCAGTCCCGAGAAGCTCGCAAAACTTATCGCAGACGGTAAAGCAGTTATACCACGCAACCGCGCACGGCATTTCAGTCCGGTGGCAATAGGTGAAGGATTGAAAGTCAAGATCAATGCGAACATCGGCACTTCAGCCCTCGACAGTTCATGCGACAAAGAAATCGAGAAACTGCATTGCGCCGTGAAATACGGAGCCCACAGCGTAATGGATCTTTCAACCGGTGACGATCACCGCAAGGTGCTCGAAAGGGTTCTCAGCGAGTCGCCCGTCATGATCGGCACCGTACCGCTTTATGCTGCCGCGCGATGCGGTGCCTCATTTGACAAGGATTCCCTTTTGCGTGAAATTGAACATCAGGCGAAAGCCGGGGTCGATTTCATGACGCTGCATTGCGGACTCACCAAAAACGCACTCGAACATCACGATCCCTCTTCGCGTGTCACCGGCATAGTGAGCCGGGGCGGTTCATTGCTTGCGCGTTATATAAAACAGACCGGTCGTGAGAATCCGCTCTACGAGGAATACGACTGGCTGCTTGATATCGCAAGAACATACGAGATCACCATCTCTCTTGGCGACGGACTTCGCCCTGGGGCCGGTGCCGATTCACTTGATGCGCTGCAGATTTCCGAGCTTTATACTCTCGGTGATCTGGTCAGGCGCGCAAACCGTGCGGGTGTACAGGTTATGGTGGAAGGCCCGGGCCATGTACCGCTCAACGAGATAGCCGCACAGGTCGCCCTGCAGAAAAAAGTCTGCGCGGGCGCCCCCTTCTACGTGCTGGGTCCTCTTGTGACAGATTCGGTACCGGGCTATGATCATATCGCTGCGGCAATCGGCGGCGCGCTGGCCGCCTGGCAGGGTGCGGACTTTCTCTGTTATGTGACACCGGCCGAGCACCTCTGTCTGCCCGATATCGAAGATGTCAGGCAGGGGGTCATCGCCTCGGTCATAGCGGCGCGCGCCGCCGAGGTGGCACGGGGGTATCCCGAGGCCGTCGAACGGGATCGCAGAATCTCGGAAGCGAGAAAGGCCTTCGACTGGGAAACGATCTTCTCTCTTGCCTGCGACGGCGAGGGCGCCCGCGCGAAGCAGAAG